>JAAYRM010000145.1 GCA_012518745.1 Tissierellia bacterium | reverse complement strand
GCCAGCGTTCGTCCTGAGCCAGGATCAAACTCTCATTAGAAAGTTTGCCTTGCTCTTACTGTGTGTCTCGATTAAGTTCGAGACCAACTCAAAGTATTTCACACTGTTTAATTGTCTAGGTTCATTTGCGTCAGCCGATGAAAATGAGCCGACCTTTATAATATAACATAACATCTTAGTTCTGTCAAGGGTTTTTAAAATTCTTTTTTATTTCGGATTTATAATTTGTTCGGTATCCATCTGCTAACCATCTGCTGTATCTATTTCCTACCCCCAACAGCTATATTAATATACCAATTTATTTACCCTTTGTCAACAGTTTTATTTTTTAAAATATATAGATTGGTTAATAAGTAGAATCCTATAATTTCTTAATATTTGTTTTAAATGCAAATATCGCGGCTTGTATCCTATCGTTTACCCCTAGTTTTTTAAATATACTAGAGATATGATTTTTTACGGTTTTTTCGCTTATATATAGTTTTCCTGCGATATTTCTATTGTTCAGGCCCTCTGCAATTAATGTCAATACCTCATATTCCCGATTAGTTAATAGTTTAATTTTCAACATGTCTTCATCTTGCTTTCCACACATATTCCTATCATCGTCCAATAAAAGTGGCTTTATACTAGGTTGAACATAGGTGCCACCATCTCTAACCGTTTTAATAGCCATGATTAAAGTATTCGCATCGACATCCTTTAGTATATATCCATCCGCACCCATATTCATAGTTTCAAGTAGGTATTCCCTATCATCATGGATGGTTAACATCAACACCTTGGATTTGATACCAAAATCCCTAAACCTCCGCAAAACCTCAATTCCATTCATCTTTGGCATATTGATATCCAATAGTATAACATCTGGTTCCCTTTTCAGGGCCTTCCTTAAGGCCTTCTTACCATCCTCAGCCTGAGCCACCACATTTATATAGGTCTCCAATTCCAATAGCTGCTTCAATCCCTCCCTCATTAAAGAATGATCATCCGCTATCATAACCTCTATTAAATTAGTAGACATACGAATCCTCCCCCTCCGTCAACGGTACATATATCCTTAGATTTGTACCTTTCCCTGGGGATGTATCAATCTGCAACTTTCCATCTAATAATTCTACCCTTTCATTTATGCTGATTAAGCCGAATCCCCCGTCCATAGACCTATATGCGCCATCAATTTTGTTTTGGTCAAAACCTACACCATTATCCCTTATAGATAGATTGAGCCTAGCATCAAGATACTCTATGGCGATATTTGCAGTGGTAGCCTGCGAATGCTTTAGTATATTTGCCAATGATTCCTGAATTATCCTGAATATAGCTATTTCAATCCCCGATTCCAATTTCTTTTCGTTTCCAATTACCTTAAACTCTATTTCGATTTCATTGTCCCTTTCGAATCCACGTATGTATTTCTGTAATATAGGTATCAATCCAAGGTCATCTAGGACCATTGGACGCAGATCATAGATTATTTTCCTAGTATCTCTTAACGTAGCCTTGGTCACGTTTTTCAAATCCCTTAGTTCATCGCTAGCCCGCTTACGATCGATATCCATCAACTTTTCACAGAGCTCGGCCTTTATCAAGATGCTGGCCATAGACTGGGCAGGCCCATCATGTATGTCTCTGGCTAGTTTGCCTCTTTCATCTTCCTGGGCTTCTATTATCTTTATACCCAACGCCTGGCGTTTTTTGAGATCTCCTATGGTAGATATTAGATCATCTATATTCCCTTTAAGATATCCTGTGGCTACACTTATGGCTTTTGCAACCCTTTCCGCCTTTCTATGAACCTCTATTGCAGACTTTAAACTAAATTCCTTATCAGAACGTATATTTCTTAAGTTCTTCTCTTCCTCACGTTTTAACAATAGTTCTGTTCTAATCGCATTAGCCTCATCGTAAGCTTGTTTTATATCATCTTCCTCATATATATTGAAATTTTTGCTTACGGTAGACAGATATAGCCTCCCTTTCCTCTCGCGCTCTTCTAATAGATCAACCTCTTTGATGATTTCATCCACCTTAGCCCTGATCTCATCGAGTTCTTTTTCTATCTTACGACATTCATCCCTAGAATGTTCTACTATCTCGACTATCTCTTCCTTACTAGCCTCTATTGAGCCAATCGCATCTTTTAAGACCTTATTCGCCTGATCGATTATACTATATCTGTTGTCCATCTTCTACACCCCAGTCTTCTATGGTTCCAACTCCTCGATTTCATCTTCTAGCATCTCGATTTCATCCTTCTCCTCTTCAGTTAATATCGCTTCTAGATCTATTAGAATTAATAGCCTGTCCCCTCCAAGTTTGCCTACACCCGTAATATATTTCCTATCCACACCTATGATGATTTCCGGGGTAGGGTCTACCTCGTCGTCATCTAGATATAGGGTCTGGGATACCTCATCTACAATAAAGCCAACATCCTTGTCTTTAAGGGTTATAACTATTATCCTTGTATCCTTTGTGCTCCCCTTTTCATCTAGTTTAAACCTCTCCTTTAGGCTTATTATCGGAATTACGCTATCCCTATAATTGATTATTCCCTCAATAAAACCTGGAGTATCTGGTACATGTATCGATTCCTGATAAGGGATTATTTCCTTCACATTCATAATATCTATCCCAAATTCCTCTTTACCCAATTTAAATACCACATATTGTTTTCTAGACATCTTTCATTCCCCCTTTTCATCATATTATAATATGATTCTACATAAAATAGGTTTTTCCTCCCATAAATCCATATCTTTAAGAATGAATTTTTATTTTAGATTCAATTCTATCCTGCAATACCTCCCCAGTATGCTGATTAAATCGTTTCACCCTGTCTATATATTCTTGCAACTCTCCATCAAATTCAATCTTTTCTCCAAATAGTATTATCTCAAAGGATTCCTTTACCTCATTTATAATAAAGTTCCGTTCCTCTACCACACCATATCTCATATAATCGGCTATTATCATGCTTAATGCTTCGATGACCTTATCCCGATCAAATCCTTTATCTACCAACTTTATGAACTCTATATCCTGCTGGATATAGTATTCATCCTCATACCTTGCCCTTGCTAAAAGCTCCCTTATGCATCCAATTATACAATCCTGTCCAGAACAACATCCGCAGTTATGTTCCCCCAAGCAGATATCATCCACGATTTCATTTAAGGCCCTTACCCTTCTATACAGGGTGGCTGCCACTTCCTTCATCTGAGATTTTTCCGAACGCCGCCCCATTTTGATCAATCTGATGATCAACTTCCACTGTATAAATACAATGGCTATGAGATAGACCGCTATACGAAATGGACTCAGCAATTCCTCTGGAAGCCAACTATATAGTTTTAATGTGCCAAATAGTACAAATACTAGGGAAGATATTATTTTAATCAATATATCCGGTATCCTATCCCCTACCTTGCTACCAACAAAGATTGCCATACCACTAGTTGCTAACATGCCCAAGGTGGTTCCAGCTAATATAAATACTGGATAGTTGCCCCCAGCTGAAAGCGTCATGGCCATAAGCTGGGTTTTATCCCCTAGTTCACATATAAAAAAAGCCATCGCCACGGTCATAACGGGCCCTAAACCTTTTTGCTCCCCATCCTTACGTAATTCCTCTTCATTTAATAATGCTAAGAGTCCAAAAATTATAAACATAATGCCGGCAATCGGTTCAACAATACTCATAGGCGCTAGCCTTGATAGGTATCTACCCAATATTATTGCTAGGCTATGGTTTAAAAAAACTCCTATAGATATACCCAGCAATACCTCTTTAATTCCGTACTGGGTTGCAAATGCCATCGCTAATACCTGGGACTTGTCCCCCATCTCTGCCGCAAAGATTAATAGAAATGCCCTGCTAAGTTCTAGGATCATGATTTTCTCCTTCTCTATATCATATTCTTAGGTAAATTGAGGTGATCCCCGATAATGATCCCCTCGTTGAATCTATCTGCAGTTTGAGCTGCAACTTTGTCTTTTCATCAGTTGAATCGGTAGATAGGTATTTCCCTCTTCTAATTCACCATCATTTAGATATTTTATAATCCTTCTGATCGCAACAGCCCCCATATCATAATAGGGTTCCCTTATCGTTGTAAGCTGCGGCCTATAAATTGATGCCATCTTAGTATCCCCGTATCCACATATGGATATATCCTCGGGAATTTTTATGCCATTATCATAGCAATAACCCATCAAACCCAATGCCAGTTCATCATGGCAGCAGAATATGGCGGTTATATCATCTTCTTCTATGAGCTTTCTAACCTCATCCCCTATAGCATATCCGTGTTCCACCCTAAAGCCCTGAGCGGGATATACCTGTTTCCTAGCCCCAATAACATTGTCCATAGCCCTCTCATATCCTTCTACTTTGTATCTCTCCAAGGAGGAATCTCTCCCCTCGTAGCTAGTTAAGTATAGGATATTCCTATGGCCCAATTCAATCAGATAGTTGGTCATCCTATAGCCCGCTTCCCTATGGTCTATGGATACCGATGGCAAACCTGAACTTATATAGTATTTATTTAGATACATGAAGGGTATTCCAAAATCCCCTATATATTCTATAACCTCATCATTGGGTATCTCCGATATAAGGACTATACCCTCCACCTGTTTGCTCCTCAATAATCCGGCGAATTTTTTTTCGGTTCTAGGATCACCGTAGCTATTGGATAGGATGATATCGTAATTATACATCCTTGCTACCTCTTCTATTCCCCTTACGTTTTGGGCTATATAGGAACGCCCAATATCCGTGGCCACCACTCCTATTAAATTAGATCTTCTGGTTACTAGACTCCTAGCTACCTCATTGGGTTTATATCCCAATTCATCTATAGCTTCCAAAACCTTAGCCTTCACCTCAGAGCTTACCGGTTTGGATTTATTGATCACCCTTGAGACGGTAGAAATCGATACACCTGCCAATTTTGCTACATCTTTTATAGTTACTGCCATACAATCCCTCCACGCCAAAAATTACTCACATTATATCATATTGTTGGCCTAATCGTCGAAAAAAATATAAATATTATGATGCCATCATGGTATGAATATCTTAAATCCATCAGGGACTACTTCAAATGTAGCTGGTAATTTTCCCCCATACTCTCCATCCACATCTATGGGGGCTTCTTCTCTAGCTTCGACCACAATCTTTTTAGATTTGAAATAAGATACATTTGGATGCCTTATATGTTCACCCCTGAATATATTTATAAATATTTGTGCTAAATCCTGCACATCGGATCTCCTTATTACAACCACATCCAAATATCCATCTGATATGCTGGCATTCGGGGCTAACCTCTTAAATCCACCTACGGATGCGCTATTGGATATTAGGAATAGATGAATTTCTTCCTCTTTGGAATATTCTTTGCTATCAAACCTTACATTCATGGATTGAAAGCTCTGCCTTGGTATCTCCATGGCTCCTTCTATATAGTATGCCATCCTTCCAAAGATGGCCTTGACCTCCGGTTGCACCTGATATCCCACGCTGGTCAAAAAGCCGCTCGCCGCTACGTTCACAAAATACTGATCATTGACTCTCCCCAGATCCACATTTTTTATTTTCTGATCCTTGATCATTTGAAAGAACCTATTTATATTCCTGGGCAACCCAATATGGTTAGCAAAATCATTCACCGTTCCAGCGGCCAAGATAGCCACGGGTATCTTCCTATCGCTCATCGCTATGCCCTTAGCCACTTCATTTACGGTGCCATCCCCCCCGCAGACTATGATGAAATCCCAGCCATTCTCACAGCTCCTGATGGTTTCCAACATCGCATCATCTTTTTTCCGAGTATTAAATTTTTGAACTATATAACCATCGTTGACCAAGAGGCCGATTAAATAATCCAATCGCCTGTGCATCAACTGTCTTCCGGAAGATGGATTGAATATTATCTTAACCTTTTCCATAATGCTCACCCTCCATAGGTATAGTTATCGCATACCATATTATGATTACAATTCCATTTTATATATATTATACCAAACCCCGTTCCTTATCAATGTATTTAACCCCATCATCCATATTATACCAATTAGAAAAGGGAACCCCTAAAGGCTCCCCTCTATCCGCTATTTCCTCTTCAATGTGTTCTTTATTACATCTATTACCTCGAGGACTAGATATGCATAATCCGATATACTTCGTATATTATCTTCAATAGCATAGGCAGCATCAAATACGCTCTCGGTTATCAATTCTATCGACTCTAGGATCCTATCCCCTATGCTATCCGTCTTCTTGGAAATCGAATTTACATTGCCTATTATATCGGTTATATCGGGTGATGTTTTTTCTACTAATTCCCTCGTATCATTGGTGATATGATTTACATTCTCCAATATATCGCCGGTATTCGATACGATATCGGGAACCTCCTTCAAGGCGGCATCTATATCCTTTTCGTGAACATCTATGATTCGCCTAGCCTTGACTACTACCCCATTAATGTTTCTTATCAACATGATCAGATAGAATAAGAGGCCTATACCTAATAAGTAAATTACAAATGAAAACAATTCATTTATCGTTATAGTAGCATCCATATTATCACCCGCTACATTTCTTCATCTAGTTCATCTATATCGTCTTGGCCTACTTCTATTTCAATCATATCCTTATCCTTAAAATCCTGAATCTTGTCCTTAATTTCTTCTTTTAACTTCTGCTCGCCTTCCTTTATGGAATCCATAGACTGCCTTACCTTCTCCTTAATATCCTGTGTGGTGTCCCTTGCCTTATCAGCTATATCATCCCTGGTTTTCTTTCCGGATTGCGGTGCAAATAATAGGCCAGTCACAGCCCCTATGGCAGTACCGATTACCGTCCCCGTTGCCACTTTTTTGGCCGTATTCTTCCTCTCTTCCCTCTCCCTTATTCTACGCCTTTGTCTCAAGGTATCCAATAATCTCAATCTCATCTCCCCTTTCCTAATAGAATCCTCCCTATTAAATAATTTTTACCCTTAAACTGGTATCTTAATCAATTGTATCACAAATCAATTTTTATTGAGCTTATCCAATAGCTGACGTAATTTTCTAGCTTGATAGCCAGATTCTTCCGCAAAGTCCTTAAATAGATCGGATACCTCCGCATCCCCTATCTCCTTAGAATAGCTTTCATAATCCCTCACCATCTCCTGTGCATCTAATAGCTTCTTCTTTAATATCTCCTCGGTGTTCAGTTTCATCTCAATCCCTCCAAATATTAAATATTGTATCCCTATATATTCTGCACCTCTAGCTGGTTTTTATGTATATGGAAAAGATATTATGGAAGAAATAGGATATAGGGTTAAGTCTTCCTTTACTATTTCAGCTTTACGGTATAGAATGGTCTCAACTTATAATAAAACAGAGGTGTTTTTATATGTATGATTTTCATATTCATAGCGATTTTTCTATGGATTGTAAATATCTGGTAGAGGAGATGGTACAAGGTGCCATAGCCAAGGGCATGAAGAGCATATGCTTTACGGATCATATAGATTATGATCTATCCGGTGATGGTATCAATTTCGAATTCCGTCCTGCGGACTATTTTAAAAAGATGAGACAGGTTAAGTATAGGTATATGGATCAAGTTGAAATATTGGCGGGCGTTGAAATTGGGATGCAACTCCACCTAAGCGATAGATGCGACGAGTTCATAGCAAATAATCCATTCGATTTTGTGATTATGGCCGTTCATTCCATCGATAAGAAGAGTATCCATACGAGTAGATTTCCCAATCATATGCCTCCCATGGAAGCATTGAGTATGTACTATGATTATCTATATCGCTGCATTGATATATTCGATAATTACGATGTAATAGGCCATATAGATTGTATAGATAGATACTTCGATGACCGTTCCATGATACCCGATTTTGAGGAGTACCTCCCTCATATAGAAAAGGTATTGAAATTGATAATAGAAAGGGATAAAGGTATTGAGGTCAATACTTCTGGCATGAGATATGAGCTAGGCTATTACAATCCCAAAATTGAAATCCTTCGTCTATATAGGGACTTGGGGGGAGAAATTATAACCATAGGATCGGATGCCCATAGCCCAGAGTTCATAGGATACCATTATAGAGAAGCAGAAAAATTGCTTCGGGAGCTGGGCTTTAAGTATATATACATATATAGGGATAGGAAAAAGATACCTATTCAAATAGGTTAAAATCCTTTCCTTTCTATCGAGAAACTTTCTTGAATGCCGCAGCTTGGACACCTAAATATATGTATGCATTCATCTCGCTCCACTCCATCCACTCTATTGGTGATCTCATCCAGTAGATAGGGGCTATAATCATCCATGAGATTTACCCTTGGCCCTTCATCTACCATCGTAGCACCGCAATTGGTGCAATTATAGTCTATATCATATAATCCATTGCATAGGGGGCATATAGATCTCAATGTA
The DNA here is from genome assembly GCA_012518745.1 of Tissierellia bacterium. Classification (GTDB taxonomy): domain Bacteria; phylum Bacillota; class Clostridia; order Tissierellales; family Tepidimicrobiaceae; genus DUNJ01. Next base: position 3,694 of record JAAYRM010000145.1, on the reverse strand, counting down.
AATCCTCCTCCCATCTATAGTTATTCTGCAACGGTTTCGATAATAATATACAAATAAACCCCTAGGATTAATCCTAGGGGTTTATTCGCATAACCGCGATGCCGTCTTCCAATTAATTCACACCCGCCTCTCGCAAGGTGGGTGTCCTGTCAATAACTTGAAGCTTCCTTTACCATGAAGGCCTGCTCTACACCATTGAACTCGAACTCCCGTAGTTATTATGTCGGTTGAATTACTCAGAATAACGCACACCGCAGATATATTGTCTACATATATTATATACTTTTTACTCATAACTCGCAAGTATGGGACAGGGTTTAATCTAATAAAATCCTGTTCAATTCTTCTTCGCTTAGGGACTCCTCTACCAATAGCTTGGCTGCAATAGCATCCAAATATTCCTTATTACATTGTAGGACTTCCTTCGTCTCCACATATAGTTTATCCAAGAATTTTTTTGCCCTTTCCATCAGCAAAGTCCCCGTGTCTAGATTGCTATTCAATGCCACATTATAATTCATCAGGCCTATCTCGTCATCCATTCCATAGTTCCCTATCATCGATAGAACCATCTCCGTCGCCTTCTGCAAGTCTGAGGATGCCCCTGTCGTGATATTATCCATCCCCAGTACCAGTTCTTCGGCAGCTCTTCCACCTAATGCAATCATTATATTGTTCATTATATCCTTCTTGGTCTGATACATCCTATCCGGCGGGATATTCAAACTGAATCCCCCCATGCCCTTGGTACTGGGTATTATACTGACCTTGGTAACCCTGTTATCCTTACATATCTTTTTGGCCACAAGAGCATGACCCGCCTCATGATATGCTGTAATCCTCTTATCCTCCGATGTTATACTCCTTCTGTCCTTCTTTTCCTCGCCCACTAGGACGGTAAAATATGCCTGGTTTATATGCTTCATAGTAATATTATCGGCCCTCTGCCTTGCTGCTAGCATAGCTGATTCATTCATAAGATTTTCCAGTTGAGCCCCACTGAAATATATGGTCTCCAATGCTATATTTTTCAAATCCACCTTCCTGGATACGGGCTTATTCTTACTGTGCAATTCCAATATGGCCAGCCTCGCATTGACATCCGGCAAGGATATCTCTATCTGCCTATCAAATCTTCCCGGCCTGAGTAAAGCCTCGTCTAGAGTGTCCATCCTATTGGTAGCCGCCATCACGATTATGCCCTCATTCCCCTTAAAGCCCGACATCTCAGTTAATAGCGCATTCAATGTCCTATCCGCTTCCTCGCTTCCACCGGATCCACCAGAGGCATTTCTTTTCTTGCCAAGAGCATCTATCTCATCTATAAATATCACGCTTTTACCGCTATCCTTGGCTCTTTTAAACAATTCTCTTATCCTACTTGCCCCAAGCCCTGCATAGACCTGTATGAAATCCGAACCGGATACCGCGTAAAATGGAACATTTGCTTCGCCGGCCAACGCCTTAGCCAAGAGGGTCTTGCCGGTACCAGGGGGGCCGTATAATAGTACCCCTCTCGGCAACCTAGCCCCATACCTATTGTATTTTTCGGGATCCCCGATGAAATCTATCAATTCCTTTAATGAATCCTTGGCCTCTTCATTGCCGGCCACATCATCAAATGTAATTCTTCTCGAGGTAGTCCCCTCAGCATCCACCTTCGACATGATGGCCATTTCCTTTTCTGCTTGCTTTGGACTATTCCTATTTAATATATAGGCTAATGCCCCGATTCCAAATAATATAAGGGCGATACCTGCGGCCTGGCCTACTATGGCCCTATTATCCCCCTCTATCACGTTCACATTATATAGCAATAGGTGTTCTTTGAAATTTTCTGTCCTAGGATTATCCGTAATGAAATATTGCCCATCTCTTAGCTTCCCTTTGAGCTTGGCCCTATTATTAAATTCGACCTCATCTACCAAATCCTCATCTATATGATTCAAAAAATCCCTATATGATAGTTCTATATACCTATTATTCCTAATCCCATAGGCATATATACCTGAGGCCAGTGCAATCAATATAATCAGCAATAATAGTAATTTCACCCTCACACCTATCTTCACATCACTTCCTCCTTGGTTTACATAATACTATTCAAAGTATAGCATTTCATGGGATGGTTGTCCATTTCTTATTTTTTACATTTAATAGGGAATAGTGGATTATCCACTATTCCCTGTCTAAGGCCTTTAAGATCATATCCAATTTTTTAGTCTGCTCCTCATCTAGCATAGGTCTGATACTGTTCAATTTTTCAAATATTTCATTGTATTCATCCGGATCTAATTGAGTTTCCATTCGTTTATTTACCTTTATTATCTCGACAAACATATCCTCCTCCGATCCATCCTTAAACGCCTCGGATAGATCTCCTATTATCTCTAACTGCTTATCGGATGGCTTCAAGTCCTTAATGCCCTTCACGATTTTTTTCATATTCCTATCCCTATCCATTCCATATCCCCCCATCCCCTTTAATTTAATCTATGTATCCTGGGAAAAATATATTACGATAATGTAGCAACATTTAGCCCGACTATCATACAATGGTATATACCTACTTAGTTCTGGGGGGGTTAAATTGAAAGGCAATATAGATATACCCATTACGCTTAATAAGATCAGGGTTGTTAAGAGGATAGGGCCGTATTTCCCGAGGGAATTTCATCCAATATTAAATAAATCCCTGGTTATCACGGAGAGGATAATAAGAGCCCATGGAATGATAGAGTTTGTTAAGCATCAGGATATGGAATATATAAGTGAAAGCATACCAATTGAGAATGGCAAACAGAGGCTAAACCATATATCTAATGCTATAGAAGATGAATTACAGCAGGGAGATATAGGCGATATAGGAATGACATTGGAAACAGTTCTAAAGATCAACAGGCTTAAAACAATGCTTGCAGCCCTAGCTCCAATATTGTCACAACCAGATATCCTGAACAGTCCAGATGGATTATTAAAATTGGCAGATATATTGATGGATGGGAAAACCGATGGGGAAAAAGACAAGTTGTTAGATATGATCAATATGCTAAAGATGATAAAGGACGAGTCGCCGTCGGAATAATTCGCCCTTAATCTCCAAATCTAGGCTTTTTTATTATATAATAGGTATAGAGGCATATATAATAGATAATGGTTGTAATGGACAAGATTTTGGGGGGAAGAATTTTGATTAAACAAAAGACAAGAATAATCAACATCGTTTCCAATAACAATAAAGAATCCCAGGATATTTCCAAGCTATTGATGGATAGGCTAAAGAGCAGAGGTTTTACGGTTCCGGAAGGGTATGATGATAGGGCGGAACTAAATATCTGTGTCGGGGGAGATGGTGCATTTTTGCGTGCCGTTCATAGACATGACTTTCCAGATATACCGTTCATCGGTATAAATACAGGTCATTTAGGTTTTTTTCAGGAAATTCTGCCTAAGGACATAGAACAATTTATAGACAACTATATCCACGATAATTATATGGTGGAGGAAATATTTTTGGTAAAGGCGGACATATATACCAGAAATAAATCCTTCCAGCTCTTTGGCATCAACGAAATAGCCATAAAGGGGATCCAGTCCAAGGTGATCCATCTAGAGATATTTATAGATGAAAACCATTTAGAAAATTTCTGTGGGGATGGGATAATAGTTGCTACCCCCGCGGGTAGCACGGCCT
>JAAYRM010000144.1 GCA_012518745.1 Tissierellia bacterium | reverse complement strand
TGTGTTCTCAAAACTGCAACGTTGCACCACATGTAGTGCCCAAAAAATAATCCATGCACTATATATGGACTGTATCTATAAAAAAGTTTAATATGCAATTTCCTCATGTATTTTAAGTCTCAGTAATATAAAGAGGATTTAAGAATAAATTATAATAATATGAATGAAAGGTATGAATGAGAGGAGGGATATATTGAAGAATTCCTATTCAAGGAGCGGGATAAGATATAGATTGCTAATCGTAGTCGCCATCATCGCGGTCTCAATCATATATACCAATATTGGAACCGATAATGACATTATAAAGGTGTTTTCCCAAAAGAAGGAGTTGCCCATATATAGTGTAGATACGGCTGGAAAGGAGATCGCCATCAGTTTTGATGCTGCTTGGGGTGACGAATTTACCCTGGGGATATTGGATATATTAGATGAGTATGATATTAAAAGTAGCTTTTTCCTAGTTGGATTCTGGGTTGATAAACATCCTGAACATGTTAAAGAGATATATAAGAGGGGGCATGATGTGGGCAACCATTCGACCAATCATCCCCATATGTCAAAATTGGGAGAGGATGAGATACTAAAGGAGCTAGGAGAGATAGAGGGTAAGATTGAGAAAATAACTGGGGAAAAACCTATTTTATTTAGGCCTCCTTTTGGGGACTATAATGATAGATTGATAAATATTTGTAGGGAAAACAATTATTATGTAATTCAATGGGATGTGGATTCACTAGATTGGAAGGAGCTGGGGGTCCAACCTGTAGTGGATAGGGTTACCAGGAATGTAAGCAATGGATCCATAGTACTATTCCACAATAACGCTAAGTATGTGCTAGAATATCTACCCATAGTTATAGAAAGGCTACAGGAAGAAGGTTATAAAATAATCCCAATATCAAAATTAATACATAAGGAAAATTTCTATATGGATAGTACAGGCAAACAGATATTAAAGAACTAGAACCTAAGTATAACTGAGGAGAATCAAATAGTAATGAACCAAATCTTGACGGTAATCGGAGCATTGGATTCGGAGAACGATAATATCATCTATGACATAATAAAGGAAATGTTTATAAAGATTGGCTACCGAATAATCTATGAAAAACAGATGATTTCACTATTGATATATGGCAAATCATTAATTTTAATGATCAGACTCACACCTGATATGATCGATCATATCTATGGGCTAGGATTGGATATCGATATATTGTTGCATAAGAGTATAGATACAGCGGAATATGCGAACAGTCATATATCGGATATGATCGGGAATACGAAATACATAATAATGAATATAGATGATAAGGAAGCGAAGTACATATTGAGCGATGATATAGACGGATTGGTTATTTCCTATGGTATCAATCCAAAGGCCACCATAACAGCCTCGAGTTTCGATTTTTCAAATAATAGCCGGTTCAACCTATGTCTACAACGGGAATATCGAAACTTGCACGGAGATAAAATAGAGCCCATGGAATTACCCATAGTTCTAAATCTAATGGGGAAATCCAATATATATTATGGGTTAGGGGCAATAGCATGTGGGTTGACATGTGGAATTGATATAGATGTTATCAAGGATGCCCTATTTAGCATCAGGGGAATGAATAGGTATTTAGAAAAAATATATGATGGAAGTTATATGATAGTAGATAATAGATGCAATCTGCCATCTGACTATGATCTAATCCTAGAAGAGATACAGAATATAAAATATAGGGATGGATACATTGTAAACGGAATTGAAATAGATGAAGGGATCTATACGGTTAAGAATAATTTGAGGATAATTATCAATTGGGCACCCATATTGAATATACGGAAGATATATTTCTATATGGATAAGGAGGAGGACCTTATAATTGATAATATAAATTTATTATTCGAGAGATATGAGATCGAATATGAAATATTTCTAGATCTACGTAGATGTCTTCATAATTCAATTCAAGGCTTGGAAGATGGTGATCTACTATTATTGATGGGAGGTGATTCATTAGAGGAGGGGAAAACGATATTGAAATCATTGATCTAGGAAGAAAATTATATCGATATCGAATGGATGAACTCAATATATATAAAAGGTTTCCTATCTATCATATTATGCATGATGTTTGAATAGGAATAATTATAGATTCTAAAACAGAAGAATAAGGGGGATTGATTTTCTATGAATGATAAGAATTTAGAATCAAATATTGTCAAAATCATAGGTAAGATAGTGGAACCTATTGAATTCAGTCATGAAATGTATGGGGAAGGGTTTTATAATTTCAAGGTGAAGGTTCCGCGTCTGAGCGACTCAGTTGATATACTGCAGATAACCGTATCGGAACGATTGATTACAAATATGGATTTATCTATAGATACCTATGTAAAACTGCATGGACAATTGCGATCCTACAATAGATATATAGATAATGCTAGTAGACTGATCCTAACGGTATTTACCAGGGAAATAAGGGTATTAGATGATGAACAGGAAAGAGGGGAGCTATTAAAACAACCCAATGAAATCTACCTAGACGGATATATATGTAAGAAACCTATATATAGGACTACACCTTTTGGCAGGGAGATTACAGATCTACTCTTGGCAGTAAATAGACCATATAATAAATCCGATTACATACCTTGTATTGCCTGGGGTAGAAACGCCAGGTTTTGTGAAAATTTATCAGTGGGGGATCATATCAAGATATGGGGAAGAATTCAAAGCAGGGAATACCAAAAAAGGCATAATGATGATGATATAGAGACTAGGGTGGCCTATGAGGTATCCATATTCAAGTTAGAATATATTGAAAATGATAATAACAGGCTAGAAAATTGCTAATGAAGATTTGGGATGATTATGTTTCCTATGGCATTATTAAAATGCGGGATTAGGGAACATAATCTTTTTTATATGGGATTAGAAAATTCTCGTATGATAGGTTTGTATTTGGTTTTAATTAAAGGATGATATATGCTATAATTTAGATTATATAATCGATTATTGGGGATGAGGAGAGCGCATATGGATATCAGGACCATAACTATAGCTGTATTTCTTATAATTTTAGTTAGTATCCAGTTTACCTTAAATAAAATATTGATGGAAATACGGATAATTAGGAGATACCTGGGGAGGGATTTACATAACAAGGATGGAAGAGAGGGGTAGATTAAGGTTGGAATGGAATAAAAATCCGAAGGTACTATTGAGTGTAGATAATATAAAGGAAAAGGTGAAGGAATTGGGGACAAGGATCTCCAAGGATTATCAAGGGGCGGATATCGTGGCCATATGCCTGCTAAGGGGAGGCTTTATATTTACCGCCGATCTGGTAAGGGAGTTGGAGATTCCGGTAAATGTTGATTTTATGACTACCTCTAGCTATGAGCATGATGAAATATCCTCGGGTATGGTGGAAATAATCAGCGATATTAGAACCGATATCAGGGATAAACATGTCTTGATCATCGATGATATAATGGATTCGGGGAATACTATGGTAAAGGTAATAGATCTTATAGCCCAGAAGGGGCCAAAAACCATAAAAACATGTGTCATGTTGGATAAGCCTGGCAGACGAGAGGCGGATATATCCCCGGATTATGTAGGTTTTACTATCCCCGATGTCTTTATAGTAGGCTATGGGCTGAATTATGGAGATCTATATAGGAATATTCCATATATATTTACATTTGATGATTAAACAATATAATAAAATGGGACCCACGGTTATTGTGGGTCCCCTTCTATTATCTCCTCTATCTTCCGATAAGATCATCCATATCAAATAAGCCTTTATCTTTATCAATTATAAATTCAGCCGCTCGTAATGCACCCTTGGCAAATACGCCTTTGGACGATGCCTCATGTTTTATTTCCAATACTTCATCTAATCCAGCGAACAATACCGTGTGTTCCCCTACAATAGTTCCACCACGTATTGCATGGATTCCAATCTCCTTGGGTGTTCTTTTATCGGTTTTGGTATGTCTACCAAAGATATATGTCTTTCCATTTTCAAACGCTTCGTTGATCCTATCAGCTATCATATAGGCTGTACCGCTAGGCGCATCGATTTTCTGATTATGATGTTTCTCTATTATCTCTATATCAAAATCATCATTTAATATATTGGCTGCCCTATATACTAATGATAATAATAGATTGATTCCCAAGGACATATTAGCTGAATATAATATTGGAATATCCTTTGCCGCCTTCTCAAGCTTTGCAATATCCTTATCCCCGTAGCCAGTTGTACCTATAACTAAGGCAATACTATTATCCCTTGCATATCCCAGTAGATCGTCTAGGGCGTTGGGATGGGAAAAATCTACTATGACATCGCATGAACCATCAAAGTCCCTTATATCGTCATATACCTTAATATCCCCGGCATAGGAGCGTACATCGGTTACTATTCCAGCAACCAATTCCATATCCTCTCTATATTCTATCTGTTCGGCAATGGCTTGACCCATCTGGCCTGAAAACCCATTGATCATAATCTTTAGCATCGTTATTGCCCCCCTACATTCATCCCATATGCCACCATCTCTTCGATTAATTTCTCCCTATTGGCTTTACCCATAGGAATAAGGGGCAGTCTGCAAACGCCAACATCCATGCCCAATATATTCATAGCCTCCCTAACTGGGATTGGGTTCACCTCTATAAATAGGGCATCGATCAATGGTTTCATTTTCAACTGAAGCTCCCTAGAGTTCTCGATGTTTCCATCCAGGAAATATGACACCATATCATGGGTATCCCTTGGCAATATATTAGCTACAACCGATATGACACCGACCCCACCCAGGGATAATAGCGGAACAATCATATCATCATTTCCCGAATACATATAGAAGTCCTCGGGACATAGCCGTGCTATCTCGGCTACCTGTGCAATATCCCCGCTTGCTTCCTTGACACCCCTAATATTTGGGTGCTTGGATAATTCAGCTAGGGTACCTGGAAGGATATTTAATCCGGTTCTACCTGGAACATTATAGATTATAATTGGAATATTTACTGCATCTGCAATAGTCGTATAATGTTCGATAAGGCCTTGCTGTGTGGTCTTATTATAGAATGGGGTTACTATCAATAGGCTATCGGCACCGACATCTTCAGAATATCTGCTCAGCTCAACGGATGTTCTGGTATTGTTACTACCCGTACCAGCTACAACAGGTATTCTGCCATTGACTTTTTCTACTGTAAATTTTATAGCCTGTTTCTGCTCCTCCAGTGACATAGTGGAGGCTTCCCCTGTAGTTCCACAGATTATTATAGCATCTGTATTTTCCTCAATATGCCATTCGAGTAGTTCCTCTAGCTTTTCAAAGTCGATCTGATCATTCTTAAAGGGGGTTACGATTGCTACCCCAGAACCTTTAAACATAATCTATACCTCCTTATTTATTGAGTAACAGCTCTGCTATCTGAACCGTATTGGTAGCGGCACCTTTACGGCTATTGTCTGCCACAATCCAAATATTTAATCCGTTATCTATACTGAAATCTCTCCTTATTCTTCCCACATATACCTTATCCTTTCCTTCGGCGAGGATGGGCATGGGATATATATTATTATCGAGATCATCCAATACCTTAATTCCATCAGTTTCTTTAAATAGAGTGAAAATTTCATCCAGTTCAAACGCGGTCTCGAGCTCTATGCTTGCGGAGACTGCATGCCCGTATTTGACTGGAACCCTAACAGCGGTAGCAGTTATTCGCATATTTTGATCATCTAGTATCTTCCTAGTCTCATCTATCATCTTCATCTCTTCTTTTGTATACCCATTTTCTAAGAAACTATCTATATGGGGTAGTACATTATATGCAATAGGATGAGGATATAGATTATTATAGGTAGTTGACAACCCCTTTTCTAAGTCCTCCAATCCGGCAATTCCGGACCCAGATACCGACTGATATGTTGAAAAGACAACCCTATTAATTCCGTATCTATCATACAAAGGTTTCAACGGTATTACGGATTGAATTGTAGAACAATTGGGATTTGCAATAATTCCCTGATGTTCTGAGATTGCATCGCTATTCACCTCGGGCACTATCAGGGGTACCCAATCCTCCATTCTCCATGCGCTACTATTATCCACTACAACTATGCCCTTTTCCTTTGCAATGGGGGCATATTTTTTACTCAAATCGCCACCGGCTGAAAACAACACGATATCCATTGGCTTATCAAACGAATCCTCATTTAATTCTTCGACCATATATTCCTTACCATTGAACATAATCGAAGTTCCCTTGGATCTAGAAGATGCGAAGAGGTAGAGCTGATCTACCGGGAAATGTCTTTCCTCCATTACCTGTAAAAAAGTTCTACCAACCATACCTGTTGCACCTGCAATACCTACGTTAATCATTTTATAGCACACCTCCCGAAAAATTCAACACTGACTAATATATATGATACAACATTAATAATATTATTGAAAGGAGTATTTGATTTAGCATATTAAAAAGTATAAAATAATAACAAATAGAATAGGGGGCTATATATGATTAAGAATAGAAGAGGTCCATCGATTCTGCAAGTAAATATATTATATCTGGTCGTAGGAATAGCACTTATTACCCTAGGAGCATCTGCACAGAGTAGAAATATATATACGGGATTGCTGATTACCGAATATATAATCATACTACTTCCATCATTGCTATTCATGATGTTTAATGGATATCCCATAAAGCAGACCCTGCGATTGAACGGGGTAAATTTAAAGCAGATTATACTTGTGATATTGATCGTGCTTTTTTCATATCCCATAGCCGTTTTTTTTAATTTCATAGGTTTAATTATACTGGATAAGTTTTCACAGGTGATGACGAATCCTGTTCCCATTCCTTCCACGGCAAATGAGTATTTCATAGGGTTTATGATTATAGCGTTAACTCCCGGGTTATGCGAGGAAGTCTTGTTCAGGGGAATTATTATGAGTGCTTATGATAGGCTGGGAAGGAAAAAGGCAATTATTTACTCCTCCATACTCTTTGGAATCTTCCATTTCAACGCACAGAATTTACTAGGTCCAATCTTCCTAGGCATACTATTTGGCGTTATAGCGTATAGAACGGATTCCCTGATAGCTACAATCATAGGGCATACCACCAATAATACTATAGCCTTAACCATAGGTTATGCGTTCACAAAGCTAGAGGGTGAAATGGATGCAGCTATGGATGCAGCCATGGATGGAATGATTTTTCCGGAAACAAATGAAGTCCTATTGGCCGCGGTGGGATTGGGCATAATAGGCTTGGTATTTGGGATCATCGTATATAGCTTGATAAAAAAACTTCCACCCGCTCCTAAAATTAGGACTGGGGACTTAGATGGTAGCGCAATAGAGGAGTTGCCGATTCAATATGAGGATATGGGAAAGGATATGGGCATATTGAATAGCATTCCTGTTATCATTGTGATGGTGATTTTTGTAATCTTACATTATAAACTTCTATTCTCCTAGGCATAAAAAGATGTAAATCTTCTAATAATAGACTTAGGAGGTATGCTATATGACTAAGAAGGGGAAGAAAAAGAAAAAAGAGACCTTGGAAGATAAGCTTAAATATGAAATTGCGGAGGAATTGGGCTTGATGGATAAAATAGATCGAGTGGGTTGGGGAGGCCTAACAGCAAAGGAATCCGGCAAGATAGGTGGCCTGATTACCGGACGGAAGAGGAAGATGAAGGGATAGAATATTTATTGCAAAGATTGGGAATATTATTTGACAAGGCTATACAATTTATGATAAGCTGGGTTAAAGGTAGATGATATAGAGGATTCATCTATTTAAATTGTTGTATTGGAGGAATGTTTCAAATGGTAAAAGGTACTGTAAAATGGTTTAATGCTACTAAGGGCTATGGTTTTATATCCACAGAAGAGGGAGAAGATGTATTTGTACATTATTCAGCCATAGAAGGCGAAGGATTCAAGACTCTGGATGAAGGACAGGATGTTGAATTTGAAATAGTTGAAGGAGAAAAAGGTCCCCAAGCTACTAATGTTACTAAACTATAAACCTGATTCTCTTTTATATAGTTTTTAACGGTAGCAATCAAGCCCCTGAATAAGGGGCTTTAAATATTTTATGGGATAAGATATGGGGATGGCCAGATGGGCTATTTAGCTATTGACATTATGAAAAAGTTTTTATATACTGAATATTGGCAGTGGATCAGCTAAGGGTATGTAGATGGATATTTTATAGCTGATATGCCCAGATAGCTCAGTAGGTAGAGCAGGAGACTGAAAATCTCCGTGTCGGCGGTTCGATTCCGTCTCTGGGCACCATAGTTGGCTATCCCCAATGCATCGATGCGGAAATGGCTCAGTGGTAGAGCATCGCCTTGCCAAGGCGGGGGTCGCGGGTTCGAATCCCGTCTTCCGCTCCAAAGGAAAAGCCTTCGCGTCAGCGAAGGCTTGAGATTGATGACAAACCCCCTGGCTCTTTTCGCAAGAAAAGCGCCAGGGGTTGCATGTTTATGGGGAATAAACAGATAAAGGAAATTAGATTTGGTAAATTAGGCGGATCACAAAGCCTTTTCCTCTCTTCGAGAGGAGCAAGGCCATTTTTTTGATGTTTTGAGCCACGGCAATAAGGAGGCATTGCTCTCTGACTTTGGCAAGCCCCCTGTAGCGTGCATAACGAAGCCCATGAAGTTCTTTGGCGTCAGCGAAGCTGCGCTCA
>JAAYRM010000143.1 GCA_012518745.1 Tissierellia bacterium | reverse complement strand
TGATGCCATTGGTGGCTATACAGATTCTTGGAATGATATTTAAGATAACAGCCAAAAAGGAGGTATAGATATCCATGGAATTAGATAGCGATGGGCTTATCCTATTCTGTTGCATCATGGATCGCGGAAAGGGAAGCAAGGTATTAAAATTTGCTCATGAAATTGGGGCTGTCGGCGGAACCATCTTCCTGGGCAATGGGACGATAGATAATAAACTATTAAATAGATTGGGGCTTCTGGAGATTAAAAAGGAAATATTGCTGACGTTTATAGATGGCAGTAGAGAAGAGGTATTTTATGATGAAATAATAGATAGATTCGATTTGATACAACCTAATCATGGCATAGCTTTTTCTATACCTCTTAAAAGCTATATGGAGGTAGGTGGATCTAAACATTTGTCTAGGGTTGTAAAAAAGGATGGGGATGATATGGGTTATGAGGCTATATTTATTATAGTTGATAGGGGATTATCGGAGGAGGTAATAGAAGCAGCGAAATCGGCCGGTGCTACAGGTGGAACTATAATTCATGGAAGGGGTTCCGGGACTAAGAAAAAGGAGAAACTATTCAATATAGAGATAGAGCCGGAGAAGGATATAGTATTGATCTTATCAAAGGCAATGGATACGGAGGGAATTATAGAAGCTGTAGAGGATAGGGCAAATATAGATAGGCCGGGCGGGGGCATTATATTTGTACTCGATGTAAGCCGAACTATAGGCCTATATGAGGAATAGCACATGGGGTTGAAACCAGGTTTCAACCCCATATATTTTTTAATAGACCCCATAATCCTATAATCTATTCGATAGATTTTCATATAATATGAGTAACTATTTGGGTATCGGGTATTATGTTAATAGCAAGATATATGGATGACAATAGTTATTGAATATAGAAAATTTCTGTGAAGGGAGCAGGGGATATGGGGAAAATCAAATTAGCTATAATATACTACAGTTCCACTGGGACCAATTATCGTCTAGCTAGATGGGCCGAGGAAGGGGCGAGGGAAGCCGGTGCAGATGTAAGGGTGCTGCGGGTTCAGGAATTGGCATCGCAGGAAGCTATAGATTCAAATCCAGCCTGGAGGCAACATTTCGATGCCACTAAAGATGTACCAATAGCATCTAATGATGATTTGGAATGGGCTGATGCCTATATATTTAGCACACCTACTAGATATGGCAATGTATCCTCCCAGATGAAGCAATTTATAGATGGCACTGGGGGAGTTTGGAGCCAGGGGAAATTGGCAAATAAGGTAGTGAGCGCTATGGCTTCAGCGGGTAATGCCTACGGAGGGCAGGTACCTACAATCAAAAGCCTTTATACTACCATGATGCATTGGGGGGCCATAATTGCATCACCTGGATATACGGATAAATCCGTCTATATTGCCGGTGGTAACCCATATGGGGTCAGTGTTACGGTAGATCAGGATGGGAATATAATGGAGGATGCACAGGAGGCGGTAAAGCATCAGGCCAGGCGGACTGTATCCGTGGCTAAATGGATTAAGGAAGGTATGCGCTCATAGAATATGATGGCCGCGTTGAGTTGGGCAAGTGGATATAGAGCCTGAGAAGGCAGATATCCTTGCATATAAAATAAAGGAGGGGTAGAATTTTGAAAGGGTCAGGGAGAATCACTTTAATCCTTCTGGGAATCATTGCATTGACATTGATGTTGGCGGCATGTGGGGCGCCGGACACCTCGGAGGATGAGGCCGATAGCGATGTAACATACGGCGATGGAATCTATACCGGGGAATCCGAGAAGCGCGAATTTGGTTACGAATCTGCTGAGGTCACGATTGAGGATGGGCAAATAGCAGATATAGTGCTCAGGAGAATGACACCAGAAGGGGAAGAAGTTGATTATGATGAATGGGACGGCCAGGGAGACAAACCAAATCTAAAACAGTTTAAGGATGATTTGGCGAAAGAGATGGTATCAAATCAAACCTACGATGTAGATAGCATCTCCACAGCGACCGAAACATCAGAAGGATGGAAGGCTGCCGTAAAGGAAGCCTTGGATAAGGCAAAATAGATCCATTGTGGATAGAAGGAGCGGTGAAGGCACCGCTCCTTCTATCTTAAATAGGGGCTTAATATATCGTAAAATGAATATACACCGTAGTTATGCTCAATAAATTGGGATATTGCCGTAGCATATAACCTGAGATATAATGGATATTAATTAATAATTACCCAAAATTACGCTATAGAAAATATTATACGAAAGGACGGGATAGGGTGAGAAGCATAAGGACGAGGCTAGTAATGTATTTTTCCATGATAATACTAGTATCCTTACTAGGTGTTGGGTTCTTCATGATATCGAAGGGTGGCGACATACTTGCCACAGAGATAGAGAGATCTCTAGCTTCATTGGCGGTTGAAAGCACTAAGGTAGTTCAGGGTAGAATTGAGGCCCAGAGAAAGGTATTGGAGATGATAGCTCTCAGGAATGATATTCAGGATATGGATTGGGATGAGCAGCAACCAATACTGAATGAGCAAATAGAAAAGACGGATTTTGTCAGCATGGGGATCATTGCACCTGATAATAATATTAGGTTCTCTAATCGCATCGTTACGGAGGCAGATGATGCAGGATATATAGGTGGGGCATGGGATGGGCAGATTACGGTATCCGATATATGGTATAGTGAGCTGAGCCAAAGGCTTGCATTAACATATGCAGCCCCCATAAAGGATGGCGAAGAGGTGGTAGGGGTATTGGTGGCGGATTGGCCCATATACTCATTGAGCGAGATCACCAACGATATAGGTTTTGGTGAGAGTGGATATGGTTATATGATCAATGGAGAGGGAACGGTGGTTGCATATCCGGAATTGGATAGGGTATTCGAGCGCTGGAATCCCATCATAGAATCCGAGGAAGATGCAACCCAGAAATCGATAGCAGGGCTATTTCGGGGGATATTGGATCAGGGATCTGGGGTTGGAAAATATACATTTGAAGGTAAGGAGATGTACGCGGGCTATGAGCCGGTCCATGGGACCGATTGGATTATGGTTATAACGGTGGCAGAGGAGGAAATGTTTGCCGCTATTCCAGAGTTACAGAATAGTATCATATTAATCATCGCTATCATATTAATCATCGGTATTATAATTACACTCCTATTAGGGAACTCCATTTCAAGGCCTATAATTAGTATCGCGGGCCAATCAGAGCAGCTTGCTGAGCTGGATATAAGGCAGGATGTCCAGGACAAATTGCTTGATAGGAAGGATGAAATCGGGGTTCTAGCAAATGGGTTGCAAAATATAACAGTCAATCTAAGGGATATAATAAATAGGGTAAATATATCATCATTGCAGGTAGTAAGCACATCAGAGGAATTAATGGCGAGTACGCAGCAATCCGCAGCTGCCTCAGAATAAGTATCTACGGTGGCTGGCGAGATTGCAAAGGGGGCAGCCGATCAAGCACAGAATACGGAGGAGGGTTCATACAAATCCATATTATTGGGTCAAACCATTGAAAAGGATTCAGAGTACATAGGGGATTTAAATAGGGATTCAAATAATGTGGCCAAGATAATCGATGAAGGTTTGGTGGGTATTGAAACTCTACATAGTATCACGGAGAAGAGCAATAGGGTATCTGAAAAAATCTATGAAATCATCTTGAAGACCAATGATAGTTCGCGCCAGATTGGACAGGCCAGCAATCTAATATCCTCTATATCCGAGCAAACCAATCTGCTTGCATTGAATGCGGCCATAGAGGCGGCCAGAGCCGGTGAAGCCGGACGGGGCTTTGCCGTAGTAGCCGAAGAGATTAGAAAACTAGCTGAGGAATCCCAGGCTTCCACTGTATCCATAGATAAGATGGTCATAGAGTTGCAACAAAATGCTGAAGAGGCCGTAGAGATGGTGAAGATAGTTTCGGATATAGCTGAGGAGCAGACCAAAAATGTAGGTGATAGCAAGGATAGATATATGAATATAGCGGCTGCAATGGAACATGTAAATAAAACCGTTGAACAATTGAATATATCGAGCAAGGAGATGGAAGGAATAAAGGATGATATATTGGAGACATTGCAGAATCTTGCTGCTATTGCAGAGGAGAATTCTGCTTCCACAGAAGAGGTGACAGCTTCCATGGAGGAGCAGACAGCCTCCATTGAAGAGATAGCCAATTCAAGTGAGGTCTTAACTGAATTATCTCAGGGATTACAGTCGCTTATAGGGAGATTCAAGATATAGGAATTCACTTTGTCGATAAAAGCAGTGGGAAACCACTGCTTTTATAATCTTAATTATGATATAATTAAAAGATAAATTGTATAATGGCTGAACTTATATGGCTAGATGGGAAGTGAATAAGATGTATGCTGAGTATTCGGATAAGGTAATCGAGCATTTTATGAGTCCACAGAATGTGGGAAGTATGGTGGATTATGATGGGAAAGGGGAATACGGGGATACCAGATGTGGGGATTCCTTAACCATCTATATAAAGGTGGATGATGGGGTTATTGAGGATATTAGTTTTCTAATATTTGGTTGTACAGCCTCAATAGCGACTAGCAGCATGATTACAAGCCTTGCAAAGGGGAAAAGCATAGAGGAAGCCCTTCAGATAAAGGAGAGGGATATAATCGATGCTCTTGATGGGTTGCCCAAGAACAAGATACATTGCTCGGTTCTTGGAGTGAAGGCTTTAAGAAATGCTATCGATGATTACTTAAATAAAAGGGGTGAGCATAGATTATGAAATTGATAATACCCGCTACAACATCTAATATAGGACCGGGGTTCGATTGTCTGGGGATAGCCCTAACCCTGTATAATACCATCGAGGTGGAGGAGGTTGGGGAAGGGATAGGTATAGAGATCAGTGGATTGGGAAAGGATTTTATCCCGACGGATGATAGCAATTTAGTATATAGGAGCATGCTCAAATGCTTTCAAAAGGTAGGCTATAGGCCAAGGGGATTGAGCATCAGATTACATAATGAAATTCCCATAGCTAGGGGCCTTGGAAGTAGTGCCGCCTCCATAGTAGGGGGAATTGTGGCGGCCAACAATCTATCGGGTGGGCATTTAAACAGGGAAGAACTGCTGGAATTGGCGGTTGAGATGGAGGGACATCCAGATGATGTGGGCCCAGCCCTATTTGGAGGATTGGTTGTTTCCAATCGGGACGATGTAGGGGTTCACTATGTACAGACGCCAATTTCGAATAGAATAGAATTTATGGCAGCGATACCGGATAGGACCTTGAGCACTGAAAAGGCTAGAGCTGCTCTACCGGATAGGGTATCATTTGGGGACGCGATATTCAATGTAGGAAAGGCATCCCTATTGACAGCTGCATTGATCAAGGGCGACATGGGGGCAATTGTTTCCGGGCTGGAGGATAGGCTGCACGAACCCTATAGGATAAAATTAATAGATTCGCTAGAGGCCCTCTATCTAGATCTGGGAAAACATGGGTTGAATAATGTATTCCTAAGTGGTGCCGGGCCAACGGTGATAATGCTATCCGAGAAGGGAAGGAAGGCAGATGAGGAATTATTTAGGAAGGTGGTTCAGGGCCATGGGGATGGTTGGGAAATTAAGGTCCTAGAGGGAGATAACAAGGGGATAAGAGTTCTATATGATTGATATGTTAAATATATATTGAATATGGTAGTATGATTGGATGATTGAAATACCTCGGATATGGGGAGGATGTGAAATCGCAATCTCAAGATTATGAAGAGAAAACCCATTTTTTATGTAGTAAAATTGAATAGGAAGCTAGTACTATTGATAGGAATTATATTATTGCTATTGCTCGGCAAGGTGCTCTTCAGGAGTTCCATGGTTTTCAACATATTTAGGTATCAGAGAGGTGAGACCATAACGGTAGATCCCGGGCATGGTGGAATAGATGGTGGTACAGGCGATAGGGAAGGTCTATTGGAGAAAAATATAAATCTAGATATAGGATTGAAATTAAAAAAGGAATTGCTAGTAGAGGGATTTAAGGTTTCGATGACTAGGGAAAGCGATGAATCCCTAGAGGGGCATAGTAAAATAGATGGTTCAAGGTATAGAAGGGATTTAGATGCAAGACGAAGAATTATAAATGAGAGCAATTCTACTACCTATGTAAGCATCCACGTAAACTCCAGCCCAAGTAGCAACGCAAAGGGGATAAAGATATACTACTATCCCGGATCGGCTGAGGGGAAGAGGCTAGCGGCCAGTATTCAACAATCCGTCGACACCCATGTCTATGATAAATATTTGAAGGATGATACTCGCAGGGCTGAGATATTATCCGAGGATTATTTTATATTGAGGGAAACAGGAGTGGCGGGGGTATTGGTGGAGGTGGGTTTTATAACCAACCCAGAGGAAAAGAAGCTATTGCAAAATGAGAGATATAAGAGAAGGGTCGCCTATGCCATCAAGAAGGGTATAGTGGAATACCTGGATTCTGAATAGCAGAGGCGATATTCATTCTATGGAATTTCATCATTTAATATTCCGGGCCTAATATTCTGATTTCACTTTACAGATTAAACTCCTCGACAATCCTTAATATGGCCTTCTCCTTATCTTTGGTATTTATGGTATAGGATATTCGAATTTCCGAGGTGGTAACCTGTTTGAATTCAATATCATTATCGGCGAATATTTTAAATATCCTAGATGCCACCCCCGATTGGGTCTTCATGCCCAATCCAATAACTGATATCTTGGTTATATCCTCCTGAATATCCACCTCTATCTCTCCGGTGGTATTCCGCAATTCATCAATCAATCTATTTATGAAGGACCTGCTATCCTTAGGGGCGGTAAATGAAATATTTACATAGCCGCCTACGGGGGCAGTTTGACTGATCATGTCTATATTTACATCCATAGATGATAATCTATGGAAGATGTCATATATATATTTCGTATCATATAGAACATTATTGATCGTAACCATAAGGTCATCATCATTGGAGGTAAGGCCTGTAATAACTCTAGTTTCCATGGATTCATCCAACTCCTTTATATAGGTCCCCGGACTCTTCCCATCATTTAAGGCAACGTATATGGGGACATCATATTTTTTACCCATCTCGACTGCTCTCGTCTCTATAACCTTCGCACCTAATCCAGCCATCTCCATCATCTCCTCATAGCTGATATAATCCAATTTCTTGGCAGTGGGATGGATTGCCGGATCAGTTGAATAGATACCTTCCACATCCGTATAGATTTCACATGGGCAATTCAACTTAGCAGCCAAGGCTACAGCGGTGGTATCGGAACCGCCCCTGCCCAATGTAGTTATATTTCCATCTTGATCGACACCTTGGAAGCCAGCCACTATCACTATTTTTCCTTGATCTAGGAATTTTTTTACCTTATCGATATCTATATCCAATATGGGAGCCTTGGTATGTTGATTTCCAGTCATTATTCCGGCCTGAAAGCCAGTCAAGGCTATGGAATCATGTCCCATATCCTTCAATGCCATAGCTAGCAACGAGGATGTTACCTGCTCGCCCGTGGATAGCAGCATATCCAATTCCCTGGCGCTTGGGTTCTTAGAAATTTCGTTCGCCATATCTGTGAGTTTATCCGTGGTATCCGCCATTGCGGACACTACTGCAACTATTTTACTATCGGTGGCTTTTCTCTCTATGAGCAATTTTGCGATGAATTTAATTCGATCTATGGTTGCTACCGAGGTACCACCATATTTCTGTACTATCATGGATAGAATATCCCCCCTGTCATGTAAATAAAAACCATGGGCCAAGGAGCCCATTGGGCCATAAGTATATTTGAATTATTCCTGCGATTATTATAACATAATCTATCGGATGTATCGAGGCCTAATACGCCATATGCATTACATAGTAGGAGGATGTCAAATAATCACAGAAATATTTGGTTTTAACTTTCCCATCGGGATGCTATAATATAGT
This sequence comes from Tissierellia bacterium, assembly GCA_012518745.1. GTDB lineage: Bacteria > Bacillota > Clostridia > Tissierellales > Tepidimicrobiaceae > DUNJ01. The sequence continues at coordinate 15,611 of JAAYRM010000143.1, read as the reverse complement.
GGGATGTACATATATGCGTATTTATTAACAAATTGTAACCGAATATTAATATAATCTTAAGATTATAATTGTATAATATATGAAATAAAGCAGTTCTGGAATTGCATAATCGCTGCCTTAGATAATATAATGTAAGGTATGTATTCGATCTACCGATGTAACGGAATAGGAAAAGGGGATACGATGAGATTAGGATTTAAACGATGGTTTTCGAAAATAAAACTAAATATAATGCCAATATCCTTTATCGCAGGAGCAGTTATAAACGATTTAATCCTGAGGAAGATGACCGTGGGCAATGTAATTCACTGGAAACCCATACTTACCAGTATAGCTATGATAATATTGATGAGCATTTTAGTTCTATTTCTACCCTATCATAGACGAAATCGCGGCTATATGGGTCTATCCATATTCTGTGGAATCCTAAATGGCCTCAATTATCTATACTATGGTCACTATAATTCGTTTCTCTCGTTTTCTTTGATAACGCAGCTCACCCATCTTAGGGATGTTGGAGATAGCATTATAAAGTCCCTGGACCTCAGGGTGTTTATATTTGCTATACCGCCGGTGATACTGCTGATGATCATAAAGAAACTGAAAAAAATCGACTATTTTATCAGGATGGATACTCCCAATAGAAGACGGGAGTTTATGAGACCCCTGGTCACGGCTATTGCATTATTATCCGTGGTGTCGATAACCTTGACAAGCACCGATAAGAGCCGGATAGTCAAACAATGGAATAGACCTTATCTAGTAGAACAATTGGGCATATACTCCTATACCGCTGCAGATTTTATAAAGAACGTGGCATCCATAAATGTACATCAGGTGGAGGAAGCTGAGGCCTCAGGTATGATGGAGGATTTAGTAGGTGGCAATATAAGATCGCGGGATGAAAACGAGTATAAGGGGATTTTCCAAGGAAGGGATGTATATATAATCCATTATGAAAGTGCTCAGACCTTTGCGATGGATCTGGAATTTGCTGATGGGCCCGTTACCCCATTTTTAAATCGGATGGCATCTGAGGGCCTGCATTTTAGCAATTTTTACCCGCAGCATTCCGTGGGGACGAGTAGTGATTCCGAATTCACATTCAATACATCCCTGCTACCAATCAACAATGGCACCGTATTTATGACCCATACAAATAGGGAATATCAAACCCTACAAAAGCTACTCAAAGGCGAAGGGTATTATTCCATAAGCATGCATGGCAATAATGGTGATTTCTGGAATAGGAACATAATGCATAGGACATTGGGATATGATCGCTTTTTCAGCAAAGGAGATTATATGATAGATGAGGAAATAGGATTGGGATTAAGCGATGCCTCCTTTTTCAGGCAATCTATCGATAAGATAGGGAGACTCAAGGACGAAAGGGATCAACCGATAGTCGCAACCCTTATAACCCTTACAAATCATCATCCATTCGATGAGGTGGATAGCTATGGAGAGTTCAATGTGGGATATCTGGAGGGAACGGATATAGGGAACTATCTGAAGTCATATCATTATGCGGATAGGGCATTGGAGTCCTTTATCAAGGGGATGGATAACGAGGGACTTTTGGATAATGCTATAGTGGTACTATATGGGGACCATCATGCAACCATAGCCAACGGCGATTATGAAAAACTATATAACTATAATGAGCATACCGGATCCTATTATTCCAAGGATGATCCGCAATATGCTGATATAGGAGGAGCGTTCCTAAAGCAATTGCGAAGAACACCTTTTATTATATGGTCCAAGGATCAGGCGATAAGGAAGAATATAGATACACCTATGGGCATGTTGGATGTACTGCCTACCTTGGGTAATATGTTAGGGGTATTCAACCCCTATCAGATGGGCGTGGATATGATGTCCGTGGATACCAATAGGGTTATATTCGCCAATGGGGATTGGATAAATGAGGATTTCTACTACCTAGTGGCATTATCTGAACTATATGATATCGATACTAATGAGATTGTGGAAGATGTAGATGTATCTATCATAAACGAATCGGTAGAGAAGAGGATTGAGCTATCCAATAATATAATTGAAAATGATTTGATAAAGCTATTCAATAGTTTTCTGACAAAGAGTGACGGAGATGGGCCTATGTAGGGCCCATTTTTTTATATAGTAAACTTTAACTAATTAAAACAATAAAGTGGCAAATCACTACCCAGGTTTCTACAACCTATCCCAACTGCTGCATATATCAACATTTGAGGGTATATCAACTCGCGTCTAAGGAGGTTGATATAGGGGTGATAGTCGATAAACCTCGCTTGACATTTATATAGAATTAATATACTATTAGTAGAAACTATGGCGGGTACCTACTTTTTATCAGGAATGGACAGGTTTCGGATAAAAATGTATTTGCAAATATTAGAAATTTCAAACATATAATAAGGGGGGTATTGTCTTGAGGAGAAAAATATTTATAAGTATCATGCTCGTGCTGGTACTAGCATTGACAGCTTGTGGAAGCAAGGACACGGCAGGCGGGCAAGATGATGACGAGATGGGTGAATTGGTACCATCCATTACTATCCTGAGTTCATTGCCAGAGGATAATATGGTCAACTACGAGATGGTAAAAGAGGTAGTGGAGGAATTGAAAAAGATAGGCGTAGATGCCAAGGCAGAGCCTACTGATTTCGCCGTACTGATAGATATTATCTATGGGGATGACAGCGATTATGATGCCTATACCATAGGTTGGTCAGGTAGGGTAGAGAGATTGGACCCAGATATGTTTATTCATTCCATCAACCATTCAGCTAATGCTGATGCAGGTGGAAATAACACCGAGAAGTATAGGAATCCTGAATTCGATGCGATAGCAGATGCCCAAAGACAGGAAATGGATATGGATAAGAGGCAGGAGCTAGTATTTGAGGCTCAGAAGATATTGGCGGAAGATGTACCAAGAATTACATTGTATTCACGCGCAAATGTTCAGGCATATAATAAGGAGAAGTTCAAAACCGTTGAGAATATTCCTGGAGAAGGATTGTTCAACGAATGGACACCAATGATTATTGAGCCTACTACGGATGACAAGATTCTAAGAGTAGCGAGTGACGTAAACCTGGATACATTGAATCCGATGAAAGCAAAATCCGTATATGAGTGGAAGAACTTCCGACTCATCTACGATAAGCTTGTAAGGTTGGATCCATCGATAGAGCCTAAGCCATGGGCGGCAACTGGTTGGGAAATTGTGGATGATACAACTATAGATGTTACCCTAAGGGAAGGGATGAAATTCCACGATGGGAAACCTGTAACCGTAGAGGACGTAAAATATACATTTGATGCCTTTATTGAAAATAATGTAGAATACTTCATGTCCTTCCTAGAGCCAATAGATAATGTAGAGATATTGGATGATAATACGGTAAGGTTCAATCTGAAAAATCCATATGCACCATTCATAACGACAACCTTAACCCAGATACCTATATTGCCTAAGCATATATGGGAGGAAATAGAGGATCCACTCAATTACGAAAATAGCCAGCCGATTGGAAGCGGGCCCTTCGTATTCGAAAACTTTAGGCCAGGCGAAGAGTTGGTAGCTAAGGCTAACAAGGACTACTTTGAAGAAGTCAAGATAGATGGATATATATATAGGATATTCGGAGCACCAGAGGGGATATTGACCGCATTGGAGGTAGGCGATATCGACCTAGCATCCGAAGATTTAATCCCGGCCCATATCGAACAGATAAAGGCCAATGAGGATGATAAATATAGCCACCTAGAGCTAACCGAGGTTAATGATATTGGATTCTTCTATCTAGGGATGAATGGAGACAGACAGCCCTTCAATAACAAGGACTTTAGAATAGCTACAGCCCATTTAGTGGATTATGATCTAGCACTGGATGTACATCTAAATGGCTATGGCGCCCGCGGTGGTGGCGGATTGGTGATAAACGATGCAAACGAATTTTGGCATAATCCAGAGGTTCCAATATATGATACCTATGATCCAGATAGGGCGAAGGAGATATTGGAGGAAGCAGGATTTACATGGGATAGCGATGGAAGACTGCGTATGCCGAAGGAGTAGATAATAGTATAGTTTGGAACTGATAACCATAAAGGTTGGAGTCTTCCTCCACCTTTATGGTTATATTTTAAAATGGAAAGGATTGTGGTATGATGTTGAAATATATAGCAAGGCGTATAGGCATTATGCTGCTAATGATCGTGCTAATTTCCACAATGATATTCTTCCTATTTAGAGCGATTCCAGGAGATCCAACAGCATATGTTGTAGATCCCTCCATGCCACAAGAAGCTAGAGAATTGATGTTGGAACGCTATGGTTTGAACGATAGTAAGTGGAAGCAATATACCATATTTATCAAGGATTTAATGAAACTCGATTTTGGGGATTCATTTTTCTACGGAAGACCGGTAGGTCAGATCATTGCAGAGAGGGTACCAGCCACCCTTATTTTGATGTTGTCGGCTATGGCAGTTGCATACCTGATAGGGGTCTTTGGAGGCGCATGGATGGCCTGGCGAAGGGGAACGCGGATGGAATCCGTGGGGATAACCTTTGCGCTTATATTCCGTTCGGCACCCACCTTCTGGGTAGGCCTTATGGCTATCCTGGTATTTGCTACTAAGTTTCGCTGGTTTCCGCCGCAGGGTATGAGAACTGCTGGATATACCGGGGAAACCTTTAAAGAGGTATTTTTAACCTTAGACTTTCTAAAGCATCTGATATTGCCCACGATAGTGTCCGGCTTATACTTTATAGCCACACCGCTATTGACCATGAGGAATTCTATGTTGGAGGTATTATCGGAAGATTATATAGAGATGGCCCATGCTAAGGGGTTAAGGGAAAATACTATACTCTATAGGCATGCGGCTCGGAATGCATTGCTACCAGTTGTGACTGCAGGAGCCCTGTTCATAGGCTCGGCAATCGGCGGACAGGTATTATTGGAAGTGGTATTTAGCTGGCCCGGTCTGGGCAGGGAGATCGTACAGGCCGTTACAAGGCACGATTATCCACTGGCACAGGGGGCATTTATCATTATTTCAGCTATTATGATGTTTATGAATTTAGTTGCGGATATACTATATGGGATATTGGATCCTAGAATATCCTACGAATAGCATATGATCTAGAGAGGAGAAGAGATGTGAATGCAACTGCAGATGTAATATCAGATAAAAAATCCTCTGGGCTGGGGAAAAACCCTAGAGGAGTTATGAGGCTATTCCTACAGAATCTACGGAGGGATAAGCTAGCATTATTTGGGGTGGCAATCCTAATATTCTTTATCCTAGTTGGGATATTTGCCAATGTGATAGCCCCATATGAGCCATCGGAAAGGCATTATAATGCGGAAAGGCAGATTAGAAGGCTCGAGGGTCCGTCGTCGGAGCATTGGTTTGGAACCACGGATGTGGGCAGAGATATCTTCTCTCAGGTGGTCCTAGGAACGCGAACCGCCCTATTAGTGGGGATACTTGCGGCATTATTGGTAACGCTGGTAGGATCCAGTGTTGGCATTATATCGGGATACTTTGGGGGCATTACGGATTCCATATTGATGAGGATCGTAGACTTTTTTTATGCCATTCCCTTTATTCCATTTGTAATCGTATTATCGGCGGTATTAAACCCGAGTATTTGGAATATTATCTTGGCGGTATCGCTATTATCATGGAGGACCGTGGCTAGGATGGTTAGATCCCAGGTATTATCTATTTCGAAAAGACCCTTTATCAAGGCGGCCAAGGTATCAGGGGCGGGGGATCTCAGGATAATGTTCAAATATATCCTACCCAATGTAATTCCCATCATATTATTGGAGATGGCATTTATGGTAAACTGGGCAATTATGGCGGAGGCTAGCGTTGCATTCTTAGGATTTGGGGACCCGGATAAACAGAGTTGGGGGCAGATCTTGCATTTCAGCTTCGTGACGGGAAATTCAAGGAATGCATGGTGGTGGACAGCGGCTCCGGGTGTAGCTATAGTGCTATTATTGATATCAATATTTTTTGTAGCAAGAGCCTTAGAAGAGGTTATTGATCCCAGATTACGGAGGCGATAGTATATGAGCTTATTGGAAGTAAACAATTTGAGTATAGATTATATTACAGGGGAAGGTACATTGCGGGCCGTCGATGATGTCTCATTTAGCCTAGAGCAAGGTGAAAGCCTAGGCTTGGTAGGCGAGAGTGGATGCGGCAAGACCACATTGGCTAAGTCCATGATGAGGCTATTGCCCGACAATGGGTTTATCAAGGCCGGGGAAATTATATTCAAAGGCGATGATATAGTAAAGAAGGATAAAGAGGGTATAAGGAAGCTTCGCCTCAGGGATATAGCCATGATTTCCCAGAGTGCCATGAATTCACTCAACCCCGTTCACACCGTCGGCGATCAGCTCGTGGAGGGAATACGAGCCCATAGCAATGCTACTAAAGCGGAGGCTAGAAAGAGGGCCGAAGAGGTATTTGAAATAATAGGGTTGGAGGCAAAGCGATTGAATAGCTATCCGCATCAGATGAGTGGGGGAATGAAGCAGAGGGCTATTATAGCCATGGCGTTGAGCCTTAACCCCAGTCTAATAATAGCGGATGAACCCACAACTGCTTTAGATGTGGTGGTGCAGGATAAGATATTGAAGAAGATAACCGAAATCCAGGAGCATATTAAGAGCTCGATGATATTCATTACCCATGATATCTCAGTAGTATCGGAATTATGTGAGAGCATTATAGTGATGTATGCTGGCAGGGTTATGGAGAAGGCTAAAACAGAGGTGTTCTTCAAAACACCATTCCATCCCTATTCCCTAGGCCTTAAGAATGCTTTTCCAAGCATATTGGATATTGGGGAAGAGTTGATCTCCATTCCAGGTGCCCCTCCTAATTTAATGGAGGAACAGGTAGGTTGCAGGTTTAAGGCCCGTTGTCCCTATAGGACTGAACGATGCCAGAAGGATGAACCACAATTAAAGCAGGTGGAGGAAGGGCATTTCATGGCTTGCCATTATCCGGAAAGGATAGGCGAATTTACGGAGAAGGCCAGTAAAAGGGAAACATGGGAGGCCGTTAGGGAGAGACTTATCGATGAAGGAGGGGATGGCATTTGATGAACAAAGAAGCTCTAGTCCAGGTTAAAAATTTGAAAAAGTATTATCAGATCAATAGGGGCATAAGGCAACTATTTTCTGAGGAGAAGATATATGTCAAAGCTATCGATGATATCTCCTTTACGATAAATAAAGGTGAAATCCTGGGGTTGGCAGGCGAGAGTGGATCTGGGAAAACCACTACCGGAGAAATATTGGTCAGGCTGCAAGATGTTACTGATGGTGAGGTTATATTTGATGGGCATGATTTCATGTATGAAACGAGGGAAGAGGAGAAGGAATTTCGCAAGGAGATACAGATGGTCTTCCAGGATCCCTACGAAACCTTAAATCCTAGGTTTACCATATTTGAAACCATTGCTGAACCCCTGAAAATATACGGGATGAAGGATAAGGATGAGATATACAGGCGGGTTTTAGAGGTCTTGCAAATTGCGGAGTTGAGGCCGGCCGAGCAATATATATTCAGATATCCTCATGAATTGAGTGGGGGGCAGAGACAGAGGGTTGCCATAGCTAGGGGTATAGTATTGGAACCTAAATTCCTGGTAGCGGACGAGCCTGTGTCCATGCTAGACGTATCCATTAGAGCGGATATATTGAACCTCCTAAAGGATTTGAGGGATAAGATGGGGTTGACCATGCTCTATGTATCGCATGATCTATCGACCATCAGATATCTATGCGATAGGATAGCTATTATGTACCTTGGCAAAATCGTGGAGATAGGGGATGTTGATAAGGTGATATCCAATCCACAGCATCCATATACCCAGGTATTGCTATCTTCGGTACCTGTAGCGGACCCCGATTATAGGCGCGAGAGCATAGAGATAGATGATGAATTGCCAGATCAGATAAATCTACCAGAAGGGTGTAGGTTTGAACCCCGTTGTCCCTATGCGACGGAAGAATGTAAAAAATGTGATCACACATTAATAGAGAGGGAGGAAGGGCAGTGGAGTGGATGCATCTATTCAGCTGAAGACCTTCCATCCGGGAAATAGATCGAGCATATCGATATGCCGATCTATTTTTTTGATTACCCGATCTTCCTTGACATGATAATAATATAATCATATAATTTAATTGGCATATGCCAATTAACTACGGAGGAGATGAAGGATATGACCAATTGTGATAATTGCCCATCTAGGGATAATTGTGATTCACAGGATACCTGTGTAATAGAGAATAACCCATTAAACAACGTAAAAAATGTTATAGGGGTTATGAGCGGCAAGGGCGGAGTCGGCAAATCGACCGTCTCGGTTTTAATAGCTAAGGATCTAAGAGCTAAGGGTTATAAGGTTGGAGTACTGGATGCAGATATTACAGGGCCTAGTATTCCCAGGTTGTTTCAAATGGAGCATATGAGGGCTTCAGGTGATGAATCTGGGATGCTCCCTATAGTCACCGAGGAAGGAATAAAGATAATGTCTTTGAATTTTCTTATGGAGGATGAAAATCAGCCGGTCATATGGAGGGGGCCTATAATATCGGGCGTGGTAAAACAATTTTGGACCGATGTGATATGGGGGGAATTGGACTACCTCATAATCGACCTACCCCCGGGAACGGGCGATGTGGCCTTGACGGTTATGCAATCCATACCCATAACCGGTATAATAATGGTTTCCGTACCACAGGATATGGTATCGATGATAGTAGCTAAGGCTGTAAATATGGTAAAAAAGATGGACTTGCCCTTAATAGGTGTAATTGAAAATATGAGCTATGTAGAATGTCCAGATTGTAAGAAGAAGATTAGGATATTTGAAAGCGACAATGTGGAAGGCTTTATAGAGGATAATGGGTTAGAACTATTGGGGTCGCTTCCCATGTCCAGAAATGTAGCCAATATGTCGAATAGGGAAGGTTATGATATCGGCGAGGATACCGAGGATAGGTTTAAGGATATAGGAAGAAGGATAGTGGAAATTTCAAAATAGCCATATGAAGGAGGTTCTATATGGGTAGGTTGATCAAATCGAGAAGGGTGGACTTCATACCTCAGACCCGAGAATTTATGCCTCTAAGGGATGGAAGTGAGGATGTCGGGGATCATAAGGCGGATGGGGTATATTTGAAGCTAGAGGAATTGGAGGCTATGAGGTTAAGGGATATAGGGGGATTAACCCAGCAGGAGTGCGCGGATATAATGGATATATCGAGGCAGACCTTTCAGAACATCATAGCAAATGCAAGGCAGAAGGTAACCATGGCGTTGATAGAGGGTAGACCCCTGAGCATACAGGGTGGCCACTATCGATTTGAATTCTGCCGACTATGGTGTAAATCCTGTAACCGTGCATATGAGATCGAATATACAAGGGATAGGAATGCCTGTCCCATATGTAGCTCCGAAAATATAACGTGTAGGAAGCAGACCGGGGAATGTGTGGACTGGTGTTTTAAATAAATGGTATAAACTCCCATGATATTGGCAAAAATAGAGATAATGAATTCATGGGGGTTATATCTATGAAGGGAATAAGAGAATATTACAGGTCTAGGAGCGGAAAGATATTAAAGTATGCCAATATACTGATGAAGAATTTAAAGGATAGGCGGGAGATAGAGGAGAAGATGATGCGAGAAAATGTGAGGAAAGCCCATAGGGAATGGAAGGATAAGGAGAATTACTTCCATTCGGTAATAGACGAAGATCTGATAGACTATGCTATATATGATCTAGAGGCATCCAAGATAAAGTATCTCTATCTACTCAAAAAATTAAGGCAGAGCAATTCTTTAAATAGGTGAATGGGTTAATAGGAATATTTACATGGCCCCTCCTCTATTATATAATAATAAAGTATAGGTAGGAGGGGTATTTATGGATATGAGCACTATATTGGCATTCATATTTGGGTTGTTCCTTTTATATGTGGTGGGGATGCTATTGGTTATTCCCATTAAATTGATCATAAGGTTGATAATCAACGGCGTAATCGGTGGAATCGTATTGTTATTATTCAATCTGGTAGGGGGCTTTATAGGTCTAAGCCTGGTCATCAATCCACTGACGGCGGTGATAACGGGTTTTCTAGGTATACCAGGGATAATCCTATTATTGCTAATGCAGAAGATATTATAGCGGTAAAAAAATGTAAAGGAGTTTGCAAATATTCCCCAAATCTGATATATATATATAATGTGATAATATTTTCTAAGTAAGGAGGGAGTAATAATGGCGGCAATCAAACTACAGGTTGAAAAAAGATCTGAACTTGGGAAAAACAGAGTAGATAAGCTTCGCCAGGCGGGCTTGATACCCGGTGTTCTGTATTCCAAGGGCGAGGATTCAAGACATATACAGGTGGATAGGAGCAATTTTGATAGGGTATATAGGACTGCAGGGATGAGCACCTTGGTGGATCTTGAGCTAGATGGAAATGTTGAGCCAGTACTGATAAAAGAGGTTCAGACTCATCCATTTAGGGATATATATCTACATGTTGACTTCCAGAAATTGGACATGACTCAAAAGGTAAGGCTTACGATCCCTATATCATTACATGGTAGAGATAATATAGAGGATAAGGAGCTCATATTGGTTCAGCAATTAGATGAGATCGAGATAGAATGCTTACCAGGGGATATTCCACAATCCATAGATGTGGATGTATCAGGAATGGATTTAAATACCCCGGTATTTGTATCCGATCTGTCGATATTGGAAAATGAAGACATAACGATATTTAGGGAAATCGATGATGTAATAGCAAGTCTAATAGAACCCGTTACAGAAGAAGAACTAGAAGAATTGGATGAATTGGATGAGATCGATGAACTAGATGATGCGGCTGATGTTCCAGTTATAGGTGACGAAGATGAGGAAGAGCAAGAGGAAGATGGGGAAGAATAGGTATCAAGGGATAAGAAACAGGTAAGTCTGACTTACTTGTTTTTTTATTTGCGATTTTTGATCGCTTACCTTAGAATATAATTATAGGATAGATCGAGATAAGGGGTGAAAGAATGGGTAAGATTTTGGCGGGATACCTCTTTCCCCATCCACCTATCATAGTGGAGGAGATAGGTGGGAAGGAGGGATTGAGGGCAAAGAAGACCATCGAGGGATGTAGGGAATTGGCTAGGGATATAGGTCACAAATCCCCGGATACCATAATATTGGTAACACCCCATGGCCCATTATTTTCGGATGCTATAGCTATATCTGTGGAGGAGAGGCTGGAGGGTAGCTTCTATAATTTTGGGAATAGGATGCTCAATTTCGAATATGAAAACAATATAGAATTAGTGGATGCGATAGTCGATGAATCCACAGGATATGGCATACGCATAGCCAAGGTGGATTCCAGATTTGCAATGCGCAGTAATATTGATTTGGAATTGGATCATGGAGCATTGGTACCTCTATATTTTATAGGAAAGGAATATTCGGATTTTAAACTAGTTCACATAACCTATGGTCTATTATCGCCGAAGGAACTTCATAGGTTTGGGAAACTAATTCAGGAAATGGCATTGAAATCAGGTGAAAGAACTGTATTCGTAGCTAGCGGGGACCTATCCCATAAACTGTCAACTAGTGGCCCCTATACCTATTCGCCATATGGGAAAGAGTTCGATACCAAGCTAGTGGAGTTATTGGGGGATGGGGATCTAGAATCGATAGTATCCTTCGATTTGGAATTGAGTGAAAAGGCAGGGCAATGTGCCCTAAGATCCCTCATGATAATGGCGGGATACCTGGACGGGCTTGATATAGCCCCAGAGGTGCTATCATATGAGGGACCTTTCGGGGTAGGGTATGCGAATGCTAGATTTTCAGTTATGGAGAATAAATATGTGGCATTGGCTAGGAAAAGCCTGGAGCATTATATCAGATATGGGAAATCCATCGAATTGTCCGGAGATATGGGGCAGGAATTATTGGATAGCAGAGGGGGAGTTTTTGTCACAATTAAGAAGAAGGGTAGGCTCAGGGGATGCGTGGGAACCATTGAACCCATATGTGAAACATTGGCGGAGGAGATAGCAAGGAATGCCGTCAGTGCCGGGGTCAGGGATCCTAGGTTTGATCGGGTTACCGAGGATGAATTGGAAGACCTGGTATATTCCGTGGATATATTAAATTCACCGGAGCCAATAGGTTCCATAGACGAACTGGATATAGATCGATATGGGGTTATAGTATCGAAGGGATTCAGAAGGGGATTGCTATTGCCTAGGCTAGATGGTGTGGATTCCGAGGAAGAACAGGTGAGCATCGCCCTGAAAAAGGCGGGAATAGGGAAGGATGAGGCCTACCTATTGGAACGTTTTGAAGTGATAAGATATTATTAGGGAGGGATTGGCTTGGAATGCCTATATTATGAGCGGGGGAATGATAATGCTATAATATGCAATCTATGTCCTCATAACTGTGTTATAAAGGAGGGCAACGTAGGGATATGTAGGGTCAGAAAAAATTCAGATGGTAAGCTTATCGCCTTAAATTATGGGAGGATTACCTCCTATGCCTATGATCCGATAGAGAAGAAGCCCCTATATCATTTCTATCCCGGTAAACCCATACTCTCCATAGGGAGCTATGGATGCAACCTAGCCTGCGATTTCTGCCAAAACTGGGAGATAGCCCATGATGAGCGCCTAACTATGGAAATAGATAAGGAAGATATATTGCTATTGAGCAGTTCGGGGGGATCGATAGGGATTGCCTATACCTATAATGAGCCGAGCATGTCCTATGAATATATAAAGCATATATCTAAGGTTATGAGGAAGCATGGCTTAAAAAATGTGATGGTAACGAACGGATATATAAATGAGGGGCCCCTAATCGAATTGCTCCCATATATAGATGCGATGAATATAGATTTAAAAGCCATGACAGATGAATTTTACAGGAGGATATGCAAGGGAAGCCTAAAGCCGGTACAGGAGACCATCAAGAGGGCGGTCGAATCCACTCATGTGGAGCTGACTACTTTGATTATCGAGGGGGAAAATAGCTCGGATGAGGAAATGGAGGCATTAGGGGAATGGATCGCTAATATAGATGAGGATATCCCACTCCATCTATCCAAATATCATCCAGCATATAAGATGAAACTGCCGGAGACGAAGTATGAGGTCCTTATGAGGGCGAAGGATATAACCAAGAAGTATTTAAATCACGTATATATAGGCAATGTATGGGGAGTAGATAATAATACCTATTGTCCACATTGCCATAATAGGCTCATAAATCGATATTCCACTGCGGAGATCGTAGGGATAAAGGATAATAACTGTACAAAATGTGGAAATGAGGTAAATATAATATATTAAATGGGGCCGATTAGGCACAAATACAACCCCGGGGGAATATAATATATCAATTGGGCGATAATCTAGGTATGAATACCAAGGGGTTGATATTATGAATTGTGCTCTTTGCGGCATGGATAGGGAGCCTAGGGTTAAATTATTGGGCTTGAGTATATGCGGCTTATGCATGAGGGAAATATCCTCCATACCTGTGGCTGCAAGGGAATACGATCACTATAAGGATATAGTAAGAATAGCTTTGCAAAAATATATACATGAGAGAGTGGAAATAAACCCCGTCAAGTAGGATGGGGTTTATTTCTATCCCTATTCCATATACAATTGGGATATAATCCATATATCGGTATTAGCGGCGTGGGGATATAGAAATGTCGGGGCATTTAGGCTATAATAGAAGCAGATGAGGACAATGCTCTGAAAAGGGGATGACTTAAGATTGGATGGAGTTTTTATAGCCTTAGAAGGCCCGGATGGCTCTGGAAAGAGTACCATCATGGAAAAAATAGTGGAATACTTTAAGATGAATCATATAGAATTTATTAGGACTAGGGAACCGGGGGGCACCAAGATCGGTGAGGAAATAAGGGATCTATTACTGATGAAGGACAATCAAAATATGGCAGCAGAAACCGAGGCCCTTCTATATGCAGCATCTAGAAGCCAACATATGCATGAGGAGATAATGCCAGCGCTAGATATGGGCAAGGTCGTTCTCTGTGAAAGGTTTATCCTTTCGAGTCTGGCGTATCAAGGGATTGGCAGGGGTCTAGGGGTGGATAGGATCAAACAAATAAATGATTTCGCTATCCATGGGCTAAGGCCCGATCTGACCTTATTCTTCGATATAGATCCAAGGAGGACCTTGATCAGAAAGGTTGGGAACGGACGGGGGGATAGACTTGAACAGGAGGGAGTAGAATTTCATAATAGGGTATATGATGGCTATAGGAGATTACTGAGGGAATGTACCGAAACCATAGAGGTGATAGATGCTACCCAGGATATCGAGGGGGTATTCAATCAGTGTATATATCATATAGAAAATACTCTTGAGTATAAGGAGGGTTGATTTTATGAAGCTGATCATTGCAATAGTTCAAGATCAGGATATACCTAGCCTAATTGATGATCTAACCGAGGAGGAATTTAGGGTTACAAGGCTAGCATCCACTGGGGGATTTCTAAGATCCGGAAATACAACCATATTGATGGGGGTACCGGAGGAGCGGATGCAGGAGGCTCTAAAGATAATAGGGGATAATTGCCAAACAAGGGAGATTACCACATCCCTATTGACGGTATCAATGCCCGGTGACACCTATATACCCTATCCCCTAGAGGTGCAGGTAGGTGGAGCCGTATTGTTTATACTGGATATAGAGCAATATATTAGGATATAGTCGGGAGGTAGAGATTATGAAATTGGTAATAGCCATAGTTCAAGACGATCTTGTTAACAGGGTTACGAGGAGCCTGATGGAAAAAAAGCATGGGGTCACCAAGCTATCATCAACAGGTGGATTCTTAAAGACGGGGAATACCACGCTATTGATAGGTGCTGAAGATGAAAAGACGGATGAGATCATAGAAATTATAAGGAAGGAATGCAAGGATGAAGGCAATATCGTCGGTGAAAAGGGGGCATCCGATTCCTATGCCAATATATTCGTATTGAATATGGACGAATTTAAAAAGATATAGTGGGTGTGGACATGAGATCTGATGAAATAATAGGTCATGATATTATAATGAATTCTCTTAGAAGGTCCATAGCTAGTGGGCGAATATTTCATAGCTATCTATTCGAGGGGGAGGAATCCATAGGTAAAAGGAAGGTTGCATCAGTTTTTGCGAAGGCATTGCTCTGCAACCGAGGGAGAGATGAGGCCTGCAATGAATGCATTTCCTGTATCAAATTTGATCCTGGGAATCATCCAGATTTTCAGCTGATAGGGCCTGAAAACCAATTGATTAATATTAGGATGATATATAGATTGGTAAATACTATAAATATAGCCCCATTGGAAAGCAATCGTAAGGTAATTATAATAGATGATTGTCACTGTATGAGACTGGAGGCACAGAATACGTTATTGAAGACATTGGAGGACCCACCGAACTATATAAATATTATATTGATAACATCTAATCCCGGGA
>JAAYRM010000142.1 GCA_012518745.1 Tissierellia bacterium | reverse complement strand
GAGATACTATCTAGGCTTCTAGATATATATAATCCCAACCTCTCGATAGTATTCTGCAATACCAAGAAGAAGGTGGATGAACTCACCATAGAGCTACAGGGAAGGGGATTCTTTGCCGATGGCCTCCATGGGGACCTAAGGCAACCCCAGAGGGACAGGGTGATGTCCAAATTCAGATCGGGCAATATCGACATCCTCGTGGCGACCGATGTGGCCGCGCGGGGCTTGGATGTAGATGAGGTGGATATGGTATTCAATTACGATATACCCCAGGATGAGGAATATTACGTCCATAGAATAGGTAGAACTGCAAGGGCTGGTAGGGATGGAATGGCATTGAGTTTTGTGGTTGGCAGGGATAGGTATAGGATTAGGGATATAGAGAGGTATACGAAGACTAGAATCCATAGGAAGGATCTACCCACCCTTAAGGATATGAGGGAGAGAAAGATGGATCTATTATTGGAAAAGGTGGAGGGGGAGATAGAAAAGGGCGATCTGGATAGATATGAGGAGATGTTGAATTCGCTCCTCGAAAGGGATCATAATTCCTTTGAGGTGGCGGCAGCCCTATTGAAACTCTATTTTAAAAACAATGAACTGGATACCCATGAGGAATTGGATGTAGTAGATCGCGGGGATATGGGTTCGGGGCATATGGTCAGGATATATATTAGCACAGGGAAAAGAAGAGGGGTTAGCTCTAGACATATACTAGGTGCCATAATGAATCAAACCCATGTACCCAACGAGGCTATAGGGGGTATAGATATATATGATAGGTTTACCTTTGTAGATGTGCAGAGTAGATATGCGAGGGAGATCGTCGATGGGTTGAATTCTAGGAGGATAAGGGGAGCTAGGGTGAGGGTTGAGCTGGCCAATCCACCGAGAAGATAAACCCTCGGGAAGTGAAGGGGATCTATGAGCAGGGATGGGGAGGTGTATTCGATGGATTGTGGTTGCAATTTAGGTGGGAAAGAGCAATTCTGTATGGAAATAGTTCCAATATTCAATTCCCTAGATCATCATGAGATGGGGGAGATAGCTAGCATAATCACTAGCAGGGAATACCAGAAGGGCCAGATGATATATATGGCTGGGGATAGGGTGGATAGGATATTCATAATTCATAAGGGCAAGGTTAAGATAACTAGGCTATCGAATTCGGGTAAGGAGCAGGTTATCAGGGTGCTTGGACCTGGGGATTTCATGGGGGAATTATCGCTTTTCGCCAATAGCACCATGAGGGATAATGCCGAGGTATTGCAGAGGGTCAGTCTATGCATAGTAGATGGGGACAAGCTAAAGGATTTAATCGTAAAGTATCCCACCATTGGCCTTAAGATATTGGGAGAGCTGAGCATAAGGTTAGAGAGGGCGGAGAACCTGATAGAACATCTGGGAATTCATGATGTGGAAACTAGGATTGTAAATACTATATTCGATATGGCCAAGGGTGGAAAAGAAGTGACCCTGAAGATGAGCAAGGGGGATTTAGCATCCCATATGGGAATGAGCCAGGAGACGCTGAGTAGAAAGCTATCCTCCCTTCAGGAGCGAGGGCTGATAGAACTAGTGGGACATAGGGGGATTATAATACTGGATAAAGAAGGGCTAGAGGCTATAATATCGGAATAATTAAAATAATTGGTTTTAAAACTCGATTTCAGTGTATAAGTATTATAAAGGTAGTAAAGACAAATATTATCAACGATAAACGCTATCAATATTATATAAGGGGGCATTATTATGGGGTTTAAGATGACGGATAAGGTGACCTGGGTTGGGAAGATCGATTGGGAATTGCGGTCATTCCACGGACCTGAATATTCCACCCATAGGGGTTCATCCTATAATTCATACCTGATAAGGGATGAAAAGACCGTTCTAATAGATACGGTATGGGAACCCTTTGCGGAGGAATTTGTAGAGAATTTGAAGAAGGAAGTAGATCTTGAGGACATAGACTATGTCATAGCCAACCATGCCGAGGTAGACCATAGTGGGGCATTACCGCTGCTATTGAAGGAAATACCAGATGTGCCAGTCTATTGTACTGCCAATGGGGCCAGGATATTGAAGGCACATTACCATGAGGACTGGAATTTTGTAGAGGTGAAGACGGGGGACACCTTGGATATAGGCGAAACGACATTGACCTTTGTGGAGGCTAGAATGTTACACTGGCCGGATAGCATGTTTACTTATATGAGTGGAGAAAATATATTATTCAGTAACGATGCATTTGGGCAGCATTACGCATCTGAGCGGATGTATAATGATCTAGTGGATCAAGCTGAGCTATATCAGGAGGCAATTAAGTATTATGCAAATATCTTAACGCCATTCAGTGCATTGGTAACCAATAAGATAAAGGAAGTGCTAAGCTTTGAATTGCCACTAGATATGATCGCTACAAGCCATGGAATTATATGGAGGGATAATCCAGTCCAAATAGTTGAGAAGTATCTGGAATGGGCAGATAATTATCAGGAGAACCAGATCACCTTGGTATATGATACTATGTGGGATGCCACCAAGAGGATGGCCGAAGGGATCGCCAAGGGAATTCAATTGGAGGATGAGGATGTCGTAGTCAAACTATATAATGTGGCTAAGACGGATAAAAACGATATAGTAACCGAATTGTTTAAATCCAAGGCCATCTTGGTAGGTTCATCGACGGTGAATAAGAGCATAATGTCCGCTTCTGCAGGGCTTCTAGACATGATCAGAGGGATTGGGTTTAAAAACAAGAAGGCAGCTGCCTTTGGCTCATATGGCTGGAGTGGGGAATCGGTAGACCTAATCAACGAGAAGCTTAGGAATGCCAAGATAGAAGTGGTGGATGAAGGATTGAAGACGCTATGGAATCCAGATGAGGATGCCATTGCGGAATGTGTGGAATATGGTAGGGAGTTTGTCAAGAAAATATAATTATACCCATTGAATCCCCTCCTGGGAACGGATCCCGGGAGGGGATTTTTATATGGATTTTTCTATTGCAATGAAAGGATAAATATGTTAAGATGTTCACATCGCATGCACATATGTACACCGAGTGGGGACAAAGAGGGAGGCATAGTATGGATGGTGATAGTGATGGTACCCGATATATAGTAGATAAGAGGATTCTACCAGTAGTACTATCGAAGACCATAGAGGCAAAGGAACTATTGGAAAAGGGAAAGGCTAATACGGTTCATGAGGCTGTAGAGATGGTGGGGATGAGCAGGAGTGCATACTATAAATATAGGGATTATATCTTCCCATTTTATGAGATCGACGAAGGGAAGATCATAACCATTCATCTGCTCCTAAGCCATCGCAAGGGAATACTATCCAAGGTGTTAAATGAGCTTGCAAGGCTGGGTGCCAATATTCTGACCATAAATCAGAGTATACCAATTCATGGCGTGGCCAATGTTACCATAGCCATCGAGGTCAAGAAATTGATTGTCGGGGTTCAGGAACTCCTATCAAAATTGGAGTGGATAGAGGGTGTCAATGAGGTAAGTCTTTTAGCAAGGGAATAGGATATAAAAATATGGTGGAGGGATATATATGGAGAAGGTTAAAATAGGGTTACTTGGAATGGGTACGGTGGGATCGGGGGTCTGGAAGATACTGAAGACCAATAGGGATGAGATAATCAGAAATTGTGGCTATGAGATAGAAGTATCCAAAATACTGGTTAAGGATCTAGGGAAGCAGAGGGATGTAGATGCCCCTGACGAGCTATATACCGATGATTTTGAGGATATCCTATCGGATGATGGGATAGATATCGTAGTAGAGGTGATGGGGGGTATAGAACCGGCTAGGGAATACATATTGAAATCTATGGATGCTGGCAAGCATGTGGTTTCCGCAAATAAGGCCTTAATAGCCGATCATGGCAAGGAGATATTTAAAAAATCTAAATCCAAAGGGGTTATGTTCCTATATGAGGCAAGTGTCGCTGGCGGAATTCCCGTATTATCCAGCATAAGGGAAAGTCTAGCGGGCAATAGGGTGGAAGAGGTCATGGGCATAGTGAACGGGACCACAAACTATATTCTAACCAAGATGGCCAAAGAAGGAGTTGATTTCGAAAGCGTGCTGAAGGAAGCCCAGGATAAGGGGTATGCGGAGTTGGATCCGACCGCGGATGTGGAGGGATATGATGCTGCACACAAGCTGACAATATTGGGCATCCTATCGTTTGGGACGGATATAGAACTATCCAGCGTATATCGGGAAGGAATAACCAATATACAGCCAATAGATATAGAATATGCTAAGGAACTGGGATATGCTATAAAGCTCCTGGCTATAGGTAAGGATAGGGGTGGAGATATCGAGATGAGGGTCCATCCAACCTTTATACCCCTAGAGCATCCATTGGCATCCGTTGGAGATGTATTCAATGCCGTATTCCTCAAGGGGAATGCCGTGGGTGACCTGATGTTCTACGGAAGAGGAGCGGGGGATATGCCTACGGGTAGTGCAGTGGTAGGGGATATCATAGATATAGTCAAGAATAGGAATAATATCTACTATATTTCGAATTCCAGGGATGAGAAGCTCGTAAAGCCTATGGAGGAAACTGTATGCAAGTATTATATAAGGATAATGGTAAAGGACAAGCCCGGAGTATTGGGGAAGATTGCATCTAAATTCGGTAAAAACAATGTAAGCTTATCATCGGTAATTCAAAAAGGGAGAAAAACCCCAACGGTATCCCTGGTATTCATTACCCATAATAGTAGGGAGGGTAATATACAAGAAGCCATGGAAGATATACTATCCATTGAAGAGGTAGTAGAGATAGCCAATTTAATCAGGGTGGAAAATGGGGTTGATGAATAACTCAAGGATGGGCCTAGGCCCATCCTTATACTATTCGTCTGATAATAGTCTTTTCTCGCCCTTGATCTCCTGGATCGGGGCTATGTTTTGGGAGAATTCCAGCGTGCCCATATAATTTCCATCCTCATCCCTTACTGCGAAATAGGAAATCAGGACATATAGATCCCCCATCTTAATCCAGAACCTTTCATCATCCTTCTTACCCGCCTTAAAATCACTTAATATGCTCTCTACGATATCAACACTAGCTGGTGGATGGCAATTTTGAACGGTCCTACCTATAACAGCTCTAGTTCGTGGAAATATCCTCTCCTCCCCCTTGGAAAAGTATCTGACCACATCGTTTTCATCTATAAAGGTCATCTCTACCGGCATATGGTTGAATATGGCGTTTATCTGCTTAGGGGTGAGGGAGCCTGCATCAAATCGTACATTATTAGATGCCAGATCATCCTCTTGCACCCTATCATTATCCCGTCTTAATCGCCATTCAACATCAGGTGATATTATGGCATAGCCTATTTCATCGGATTCATCATAGATGACGAACCATTCATCCTCGGTTAGGGTCTCCAACGCCATGGGAAATAATATCTTCTCCTCCTTATATATCATTTCCTTTATCTCGTGGATCATATCGTCAATCCGATCTAATATCTCATCTTTATTCCCCTTATAATCCGTTAGCATCAACTTAATGCCCTTCAATTCCGCTCTAATCTCATCATCAACCCCCCACATCACCTGGGGTGGAGCCGTAATTCCATATCGTTCTAGATACGGGAAGATAAGGTTCTCCTTCCTGCTATAATGCTTATCGATATCCCATAGCAGGTTGATATCTTCTATCAGGGAATGGATATTGTCCTTGGAATCCTCCGATTTAAAGGCCTCGAGATTAGGGCCTAAATGGTCATCTATATATGCCTCGATGGCGCGATTCTCCTCCTTGAAGGTGTGGATTGGATGACCGGGGATTTCATCAGGGTGATGTATCTCCTCGATGGAACCCTTAAATACCGCTGCATGAACATTACATAGATGCTGTATCTCCTCGATAGGTAGTCCCTCTTTAACCAATTGCGTCTCCATAGCTGAGATTTCCGATGGGGATACGCCTTCAATTGCTTCGGCAAACTGTTCCTTTACCTCCTCAACCGTTTTGCCAGCATGTAATTGACGTATGACCTCCTTTAAGATCTCCTGCCTATGCTCCCTATTATTGATAAGTTCACTCATATATATCACCTCACAATTTTATTTATTATTTCAGTTCATTAATTGAACCTAGATATATCAATCATCATACTACATATATATTACCCAATGGGTTGATAATAAAATCAGCAACTCAGTCGGTATGCTTTTTTAATAGGTCCATATCCATTATTTTTACACTACGGGAATCGTAATCGATCAGCCCATCTTCCTTCATCTTTCTCAACTCCCTGAAAAGCGAAGGCCTTTGAACGCCGAACCTTTCAGCTAGCTCCTTCTTGGTAACCTGTAGTTTAATTACAGGGCTATTCTGAAGGTGATATTCATAGGTTAAGAATTCTATTATCTTATCCCTAATGGTCTTCATGGATATGAATTTGATCTTATCCGTGAGGATTAAGGCCTTATGGGATAGGGATTCTAGGAACCTGATGAGAAACCCCCTGTCGGCTTGGCATAGGTCCAATATCAGATTTTTATTCATATGTAGAATCGTGGTTTTAGAGCTAGAGATGACGGTCATAGGATATCGATTAGTTTTCGAAAAGGCTAGATTAGCCCCCATTATATCCCCAGAGGTATAGGTGACTATGGTCAATATATCTCCACTTTCATCTATCTTCTGGATATCCACACCCCCATCCAATATGATATCCACCGTATTACAAACTTCATTTTGCAAATAGATTATGGAGTTTTTCCCATAATGCCTAACCTGATGCTGATCCCCGGAGAATAGAGTAGATATATTATCTAAGGACAGCTGATTAAATAGATATGTATACCTGATTAAATCTTTATATTTTTTAAAATTCACAAGAAAACCTCCCAATAGTAACCATAGTTACTTTGTATTATATCATTATCAACTATGCTATAGAAGAACGGAAAAGCAAAGGAGATGAATAGATGGATATTTTCACCAAGGGACTATGGATAATCACCGTATCGTGGTTCATCATATCTATGAAAAGGGATAAAAACAGGACATTGAAATCCATGAAAAAGTCTAAGAACATGATGGGCAATATGCTAGGGCAGATAATTGGAATTCTATTCCTAATAGGATTGATCTTAACCCTTATACCGCCCGAAATGATTAAGGAATACCTAGGTAGTTCAAACACCCTGATCGCCACAATTGTCTCAGCTCTAATAGGAACCATTACCCTCATACCGGCTTTTGTTGCATTTCCGCTAATTGGTTCCATAGTGGATATGGGGGCAAGCATAGTTCCATCGGTAGCATTTTTAACGACCTTAACCATGGTGGGGATCGTTACCTTTAATCTAGAGAGCCGGGAATTTGGCAGAAGATTTGCTATTGCAAGAAATGGCATAAGCTTTGTATTTGCTATATTGATCGCATTGGCTATGGGAGTGATATTATGATGAAGAGATTGAGGAAAAATGGTTTTCTAGCATTTGTAGTTATCGCATATATCGGATTGTTCATTATTAACAAGGAGAAGGCAATTCTGTCCATAAAGAATAGCGGTTATTATATCAAGGAGATGCTTACGGTTATGCCGTTGGTATTTTTGCTTACCGCATTAATAGATACCTGGATACCCCAGGAAACGATAATGGATTACCTTGGGGATGGGTCGGGGGTAAAGGGTTCTTTTATATCCATATTCCTCGGAAGCATTTCCGCGGGGCCAATATATGCCGCTTTTCCAGTATGCAAGACCTTATTGCGAAAAGGAGCAAGTATATTCAATATCGTGGTAATCTTGAGCTCGTGGGCGGTAATCAAGATACCCATGCTGGCCAATGAAGCTAGGTTTCTAAGTCCAAAGTTTATGGCTATAAGATGGGTTTTTACCACTATTGGGATAATCATAATGGGATACATGGTATCCAAGGTGGTAAAAAGGGATGATATTCCTATAGAAGAAGAGGCGATTGAACACGGGAAGATCCTAATCAAAGAGGAGTATTGTATCGGTTGTGGAATATGCGCTAAGATAGCTCCTGGGTATTTTGAAATCGAAAATAATAGGGCTATAGCAATAGATGAAAATATTCATGGCGGAGTAGATGATGATGTAGATAAAGCTGAAGAAAAATGTCCTACACGGGCTATAGCTATAAGCAAATAAAGTCTATGATCTTTAACACCTTTATCTTCTATGCATAGAATATAGTGCAGGTAGATAATAGAAAGGGAAAGGTGATTATAATGGATCAGAACTATAATATAGCACAGAGATGCCCTGCAGGAAGTTTTGCCTATACCATTGTACAAGGGGATACGCTATTCATATTGGCCAGTAGATATGGTACTAGTGTAGAGGCCATTATGGCGCTAAATCCGGGGATTGATCCCCATAGGCTTCAAATAGGTCAGGTAATATGCATACCCGCGCATACCGCACCCACACCACCATGTCCTAATGGGTTTCTATATACCATAAGGTCAGGGGATACCTTCTTCAGGTTAGGCCAACAATTTGGCGTAGGCGTGGATGCTATAATCAGGGCCAATCCTGGCGTCAATCCAAATAACCTACAGATAGGCCAGGTAATATGCATCCCGACACATACTACGCCCACACCGCCATGTCAAAATGGGTTTCATTATCAGATAAGATCAGGGGACACCTTCTATATATTAAGCCAACGATATAATGTAACTGTGGATGCTATAATGAGGGCTAACCCAGGTGTAAATCCAAACAACCTACAGATAGGGCAAATAATATGTATACCAATCCGTTGATACAGCAATAAGAGGAGCAGCAATGCTCCTTTTTATTTCTGAACATATTCATATATTCCGCATAGTATATAGTGCAGATAAATATATGAAAGAAAGGTGATTTTTATGACGGAGAAAAAGGATACTAAGACAAGATGTCCTAGTGGGAGCTTCCCCTATACCATAAAATCAGGGGATACATTTTTTCTACTAGCACGTAGATATAATACGACAGCGGAAGCGATTATGAAGATAAACCCTGGCGTAGATCCAAACAATTTACAGATAGGTCAGGTGATATGTATACCTACGAGCACCGCACCAGCTCCGCCGACACCATCGTGCCCCAATGGATTCCTATATACCGTGAGGTCGGGGGATACCTTCTTCAGGTTAGGCCAACGATTTGGTGTGAGCACAGATGCTATAATTAGGGCGAATCCTGGCGTAGATCCAAATAATTTACAGGTAGGTCAGGTAATATGTATACCTACGGGCACTGCACCTATTCCACCTACACCACCATGTCCTAACGGATTT
>JAAYRM010000141.1 GCA_012518745.1 Tissierellia bacterium | reverse complement strand
GATATCATCCAACTGGATGATCTAGCCCAACTCCTCATAGATTCCGGCTATGAAAGGGAAAGCATGGTGGAGGGGGTAGGGCAATTCAGCATTAGAGGTGGGATAGTGGATTTCTTTGCACCCGGCAATGACAATGCCTATAGGATCGAATTATTTGATGACGAGGTCGATTCCATAAGGGTATTCGATACCGAGACACAGAGATCCTTGGATATGCTTCAATCGGTCCATACCGTGCCGGTCAGGGAAGTGTTGATCCTAGAGGATTTCAGAGGGGATGTCATAGAAGGTATAAATGATAGTCTGGAAAAAGCCACCCGAAACCTAGATAGGGATTCCGCATTGAGGCAGAATCTAGAGGAAAAGTTTATGGACTATATAGAGGGATTATCGGAAGGGCTGCATATTTCAAATATGGATATGCTAATACCCTATATACGGGATGAGTATCTATCGAGCATATTGGAATACCTCCAATCGGATAGTATGATAGTGCTCGATGAGCCCAGGAGAATAGAGCAGAGGGTTGGGGATATCGAGGAGCAGTTCATCTTCCAATATAGCCAATTATTGGAACGGGGGGAGGTATTACCCCAGCATGAGGATATAACCTATGGATACCCGCATATTATGAATATGTATAACAATAGGATCGTAATGACCAATACGGCCCTATTAGGGGATAGCGCCGGTATCAAACCGAAGACCATTATAAAATTCTCCTCAAGGCCAATGCAATCCTTCCATAATAATTTGGAATTTCTAAAGGAGGAATTGGACCACTATATATACAGGGGATATAGAATTATCATCTTCTCCGGGACGGAACAGAGGGGAAGGAAACTGATGGAGGCATTGGAGGATTTAGGTATAAGGTCCACATATGTGGCGGATCCGCATAGGGATATAGGAACCGGTCAGATATTTATAACGGCCGGGAGCATTGGGGCCGGATTCGAATATATGGATATAAAATTCGCATTTATCGGTGAAAGGGAAATCTATAGATCGGTAAGGGGCAGGGCAAGGAAGCCCAAGGCGAGAACCAAGGGGGATATGGTTACCACTGCGGAATTGAATCCTGGGGACTACGTAGTACATGAAAACCATGGTATAGGCCTATACGAGGGAACCGAACAATTGGATATCCAGGGGATAAAGAAGGATTATCTAACGATCAACTATCAAGGGAACGATAAACTATATGTTCCGGTGGACCAATTGGATCTATTGCAGAGGTATATAGGTTCCGAAACGGATAGACCCAAGATCAATAGATTGAGTAGCCCTGAATGGATTAGAACAAAGCAGAGGGTAAAGAAGGCCGTTGAGGATATGGCCAAGGACCTTTTAGAGCTATATGCAAAGAGGGAAAATCTAAAGGGATTTGCCTTCTCCAAGGATGCGCTATGGCAGGGACAGTTTGAAGATACGTTTCCCTATGAGGAGACGGATTCCCAGATCAGAAGCGTAGGGGAGATCAAGAGGGATATGGAGAGGGATAAGCCCATGGATAGGCTCCTATGCGGGGATGTGGGTTATGGGAAGACGGAGGTAGCATTGAGGGCAGCCTTCAAGGCGATAATGGATGGGAAGCAGGTAGCATTTTTGGTGCCCACGACCATATTGGCGCAACAGCATTATAGCACCATCATAGATAGATTTGCAGACTTTCCAATAACGGTAGGGATGTTGAGTAGGTTTAGGACGGCTAGGGAGCAGGAGGAAACCACAGATGGATTGCAAAAGGGGATAGTGGATATAGTGGTGGGCACCCATAGGCTGCTATCAAAGGATATTGTATTCAAGGACCTAGGCCTACTAATTGTGGATGAGGAGCAAAGATTCGGGGTTAAGCACAAGGAGACCCTGAAGCAAATGAAGGAGAATGTCGATGTGCTCACCTTGACCGCCACCCCCATTCCCAGGACGCTCCATATGTCGCTTACCGGTGTTAGGGATATGAGCACGATAGATGAGCCCCCGGAGGATCGATATCCGGTTCAGACCTATGTTATGGAATTTAATGAGCATATGGTGAGG
The DNA here is from genome assembly GCA_012518745.1 of Tissierellia bacterium. Lineage (GTDB taxonomy): Bacteria > Bacillota > Clostridia > Tissierellales > Tepidimicrobiaceae > DUNJ01. The sequence goes on along the minus strand of JAAYRM010000141.1, from coordinate 7,183 downwards.
GAGGCGGCCCTAAAGGAGATAGGGCGGGATGGGCAGATATACTTTGTCTATAATAGGGTGCGCACCATAGATAGGATGGCCTCGAGGTTGAAGAAATTGATTCCAGAGGCTAGGATAGCGGTAGCCCATGGCCAGATGGGGGAAAGGGAATTGGAGAAGGTCATGGTAGATTTTATAGAAAACAAATATGATATGCTGGTCTGCACAACCATCATAGAGACCGGGCTGGATATACAGAATGTAAATACCATGTTCATATATGATGCGGATAGGATGGGGTTGGCCCAGCTATATCAACTGAGGGGGAGGATAGGCAGGACGAATAGGGTCGCCTACGCATACTTTACCTATGATAGGGATAAGGTCCTGACGGAAGTTGCGGAGAAGAGGCTGAGGGCCATCAAGGATTTTACGGAATTTGGATCCGGATTCAAGATAGCCATGAGGGATTTGGAGATAAGGGGATCGGGCAATTTGTTGGGAGTGGAGCAACATGGGCATATCGAGGCCATAGGATATGACCTCTATGTGAAATACTTAAACCAAACCGTCAAGAGGTTGAGGGGCGAAGAGGTCGAGGAGCCGGTCAATACCACGATAGATCTATCCGTGGACGGATATATAATGGAGGAGTATATAGGGGATCAGGAGCAGAAGATCCAGATATATAAGAAAATTGCTGCGATCAATGATGGGGATGATTATAGCGAATTGCTCGATGAGCTCGTGGATAGGTTTGGGGATGTGCCAAGAGAAGTCCAAAACCTGATGGATATCTCATATATCAAGAATAGGGCTAGCATCTACCGAGTTAATAATATAGTTCAAGTAGATGATATGATTACATTAGAATTCGCCTCCATGGAATGCATCACCCCGGATTTAATAAATTATCTATCCATGGAATATGGACGAAAGCTATACTTCGATCTATCCAATACTCCTTGCTTTAAGTATCGCTTTAGGGGGGATGTAATATCCAACTTGAAGATATTGATAGAGAGGATCGGTGCATTCTGCAGCAAGGCAGCGGAGGAATGATAAGATAGCAAAGAGATGATAGGGCAGCAAGGGAATGATAAGGTAGTAGGGGAATGGGTGCATCTAATTATATTGGTTCCGTCGTCAATTGATGTAATTACTTTAGCTTAACTTTACCATAAATGTATAAAAAATTCCTATTGGTAGGATAATAATTACACAATACATTTTCGTAGGGAGGGAAGACATGAAGGCGACGGGAATAGTTAGGCGGATTGATGATTTGGGTAGAGTTGTTATACCTAAGGAAATTCGTAGGACATTAAGAATAAGAGAAGGAGATCCTCTAGAGATTTTTACGGCTAGGGAGGGTGAAATAATACTTAAAAAATATTCACCAATTGGGGAATTGAATGAGTTTGCAAATGAATTCTGCGAATCCCTATATGAAAATACCAACTTTACGGCTATAATTACCGATAGGGATAATATAATTGCTATTGCAGGCGGGCCTAGAAAGGAATATTTGGAAAAGCGAGTAAGCCCGGAACTAGAGAGGGTTATAGAATCTCGAACTACTCATGTGGCAGATGAGACGAATAAGCCTATAAGATTGTATTATGAGGATGAGGACCCAGATGTATATAGATCTCAGATAGTATCCCCAATAGTAATGCAGGGGGATCCGATAGGTTCAGTAACATTATTATCCAAGGATGAAGCTGGAGCCATGGGTGAAGTAGAGGTAAAACTAGTGGAAACAGCGGCTAGTTTTTTAGCTAAACAAATGGAAAACTGACAATAGCCTACCTATTCCAGGTAGGCTATTATTAATATGTTATAGTATGCATATCTTTGATATAATTGTATAAGCGTATATGAAATAGGGGGAAAGTAGATGTCGAGAAATAGTTTTCTAAAAGGGGCAGCTATACTCGGTATGGCTGGGGTTGTTGTAAAGATAATGGGGGCATTCTATAGGATACCCTTAGGAAATATAATAAAGTCGGAGGGGATGGGATATTACCAGACCGCCTACCCTCTATACGTACTGCTATTGACCATATCCACTGCGGGGTTTCCCGTAGCTATAGCGAAACTGGTCTCTGAAAAAAGGGCGTTGGGGGATCATATGGGAGCGTTCAGGGTATTCAGGGTTGCATTCCTTGGGCTATTGATGGCGGGTGTGCTCACATCCATATTCGTATTCATCAATGCTAGGGATATTGTAGATAGATTGGGAAATTCCGATGCATACTATTCATTGATGGCATTGGTTCCAGCCCTATTATTTGTGCCAATAATGGCCGCCTTCCGGGGATACTTCCAGGGGAGGCAGACCATGACACCTACTGCGCTATCGCAGATTGCAGAACAATTCGTCAGGGTCGTATCCGGCTTGGGCTTAACCTATTATCTAATCGATAGGGGAATGCCCATAGCTGCGGGCGGTGCATCCTTTGGGGGATCCGCCGGCGCCATGGCGGGTGTCGTCGTGATAATGGGTATATATATCCATGTAAGAAGTGAGATACATGCCGAATTGGATGGGGGATTGGATCATCCCGAGGAGGGCGTTGCCAAGATAGTGAGGGATCTATTGGCGATAGCCGTGCCTATAACAATCGGCGCGGCAATCGTACCCGTTATGAATACGATAGATACGATGCTCGTGCTACGAAGGCTTCAGATGATCGGCTTTTCAAAGCTGCAAGCCAATGATCTATATGGACAACTTACGGGGTTTGCTCAGACCTTGATCAATCTACCCCAAGTTTTCTCAATGGCTTTGGCTATTAGCCTAGTCCCGGCTATATCTGGGGCCAATGCTAGAAAGGATCGCAGGGAAATCAAAAATATAACATCCTCAGGGGTAAGGATAACCCTGTTGATAGGGCTGCCGAGCACCCTTGGCCTCTTCATCTTAGCGGAGCCCATCATAAGACTGCTATACTTTAGAAATCCTGCTGAGACAATAGTTAGCATAGGGGAGATACTGGCCATATTATCCTTCGGGGTTGTATTCCTAACCCTGATACAATCGTTGACAGCGATCCTGCAAGGTCTAGGAAAACCGACAGTTCCCGTCTTCAATCTCTTCATAGGGGCGGTCTTCAAGGTGATCCTAACCTATACCTTGACCGGAATAAAAAGCATCAACGTAAAAGGTGCCGCCATAAGCACCGTAATAGCGTATTTTATCGCCGCAGTACTTGACTTAGCAAGTATTTACAAGTATACTGAACTAAAATTCAATATAAGGGAAACGTTCATAAATCCACTATTAGCCTCTAGTGGTATGGCGTTGGTGGCCAAGATAATTTATACTGGTCTCGCCAATATTATCGGCGGCAGGTTATCCACCGTGGTTGCCATAATAGTAGCGGCCATAGCCTATTTTATGCTCCTTATATTGACCGGTTCCTTAACATATGATGATTTCGAATTGTTACCAAGGGGCAAGCAGATATCCAATAAGCTAGTAAAATTGGGGTTGTTGAAGAGGTAGGCATCCTACCACAAAGGAGTAGCGATATGGGAAAGATATACGTTCTAGGATTGAGATCAGGGGATATAGAATCCCAAGCCCCGGATATGATAGAAGAACTGAATAGGGGATATAGAACCTACTTGAAGACCGAAGATCATCCTATAGTCGAATATCTTAGGGATAGGAATATGGAATATACATCCTATGACCATATATATGGGGATGATATCGAACCCTCGGCCATATGCAGCTATATCGCGGATGATCTAATCGATGGGGCCAGGAGCTATGGTAGGATCAACTACCTGGCATCCCACAATCCATTGATAGCGGAGGGAACGGTGAGGACCCTATTGCAGAGGAATATACCGGATGTAGAGGTTCAAATAGTGGCTAGCCCGGATCCACTGATCGATATCATTGGACCCATATGTGGGGATCCCATAGGCGGATTAAAGATCATAGATGGGACAGGATTTGATTTTAACGATATGGATATTAACCTCGATATAATAGTACTACAGGCGCATAATAGGGGAGTAATCGAAAATTTAAGGCGGGTGCTCTCCTTGGTATATGAAGATGAATACATAGTTTATGTGATTGGAAATACGAACATAGTGGGTAGGAGGCGGGTATCACCATTTCCCATAGGCCAATTAAACGAAGCTGAGGATATAGAGCCCTCGATTAGTATATATATCCCTAAAGTGGATAAGATAGATAAAAAAATATATAGTCTTGCCGATATAATGGATACGATGAAGATATTAAGAGGAGATAAGGGCTGTCCATGGGATCGCCAACAGACCCATATGTCTATCAGGGAATGCATGATAGAGGAGGCATATGAGGCAGTAGATGCGATAGATAGCGGGGATATTGATGGGCTGATAGAGGAACTGGGGGATGTCCTGCTACAGGTAATCTTCCATAGCCAAATAGCCTTGGAGGCTGGGCGATTCAATCTCTATGACATCACCACGCAATTGAACAAAAAATTAATTTATCGACATAATCATATATTTGATGATAAAAAAGTGGAAGGAACTGATGAAGTAGTATATAATTGGGATAAAATGAAATATAAGGACAGGAATCTAGCTACCTATACGGATTATCTTAATGATGTCCCTAGACTCCCTTCATTGATGAGAGGTTTTAAGGTTCAACAGAGAGCCAGCAAAATCGGATTTGATTGGGATGATGTAGGGGGAGCGCTAACAAAAGTTATGGAAGAATATAGGGAAGTGCTTGAATCTATCGATGAGGTCAAAGGTGGTGGTATGGATAAGGTAGAAGAAGAGCTAGGAGATTTACTATTTGCAGTGGTCAATGTATCTAGGTTTTTGGGGATAAACCCCGAAGTGGCCCTAAATAGGACTATTAACAAATTTATCGGTAGATTTCAGTTTATGGAGGAGAAGAGCACTAGGATTGGTAAGAAGCTAGAGGATATGTCCTTGGAAGAGATGGATTTATTATGGGATGAGGCAAAGCAGTATGATGATCAATAATAGAATTATGATTATATTAACATTATGATAAGAGGAGGAGTCTTTGATGAATAAAGCTGAATTGATTGCTAGTATGGCAGAGGAAGGCAATTTGACTAAGAAGGATACAGAAATTGCATTGAATGCATTTTTGAAGGTGGTGCAGGATACATTAGCTACTGGTGAAAAGGTACAATTGGTGGGATTTGGAACATTTGAAGTTAGGGATAGGAAAGCACGAGAGGGCAGAAACCCAAGGAATCCGGAAGAGGTTATTCAGATACCGGCTTCCAAGGCACCCGTATTTAAAGCAGGTAAGACTTTAAAAGATGCTGTAAATAAATAAAAAAATCAGGTCATTGACCTGATTTTTTTAAATCAACTTTAAAGGGGTTTGGATATGAGAATCGATAAGTATTTGAAGAATTCAAGAATCATCAAGCGAAGGACCGTTGCAAAGGAAGCCTGTGAGCAGGGCAGGGTATTGATAAATGGGAAACAGGCCAAACCCGGGGATGCGATCCAGGTAGGGGATATCGTACAGGTGAACTTTGGCACGGGCTCGATTGAGGTAGAGGTACTTAAGACAGCGGATAATGTGAGAAAAGATGATGCTGCAGAACTGTATAGGCTTATAGAATGAAAGGCTTTGTTCTAAAAGCCTTTTTTTGTTCATAAATATTAGTAAGTATGGGATTGGGAGGGTGTAGAATATGACAGAGGCGAAGGCGGTGTTTAAAAATCAAAATGTTTTCATAGAGGATAGGAATAAGATCACTATAACCGGGGTTGAAAATGTAGATAGCTTTAACGATAGCACTGTAACCCTAAAGACTAGCAAGGGCGGAATGATCGTTGAGGGCAAGGATCTCAATGTTGGAAATTTAAACCTCGATAGCGGTAGTGTTAAGATAAGCGGAATCATCAACGGGCTAACCTATAGCGATAAGGACCTATCTCAACGGGGAAATTTCATTGAAAAAATTTTTAGATAGTAGGAGATAATAAGATGGAGAATACCATTAGGATACAAGTATATATATTCCTGACTGCTCTATATGGGGGATTGATAGCAGGGCTATTTTATGATATATATAGAATTAATAGGCATTATTTTAAGCCAAAAAATATAGTGGCCATCATTGAGGATTTTATCTTCTGGATAGGAGTCGCATTAATATTTTTTTATATCTTAAATAAGAACGATTGGATCGAATTAAGGGCCTATGTATTCATTGGCTTTTTTGCCGGAGGTATCATATACTTAAAGGTAATAAGCAAGATGGTTTTCACCCTATTGGTAAAAATTCTGGACGGCATTACAGCTATCATCAAAAGGTGTATTAATCTACTCATCTTCCCCCTCAGATATCTTAGGCGGAAGGTATCCATTAGGTTGAAAAGGGTCGGAAGGCTTAAGAAGATGTTCAAGGAATCGATAGGCAATATCAGAAGATATACCTCTATAATTCTTAGGAAGAAATAATGGGCTTCGTCGTTAGCGCTACATAGGATGATATGGATGGTGAGATTATGAAGGGCACGAAGAGAAAAAAGGGCAGATTTAGGATACGAAATATCATATTATTGATCCTGGCATTACATATTGGAAGGATCTTCATAAGCCAGGGAATACTGATCAGGGATTTGAAGCATAAACGACAACAGAAGGAAGAACAGATCAGCCAATTAGAAGAGGAGATTGAGGAATTGGAAGAGGAGATCAAGACCAAGGGTTCGCTCAATTTTGTTGAGAAGGTTGCTCGGGAGGATTTAGGCATGGTCAGGCCTAGGGAAATTATCTATATCGATAGGAATAGGAATGATAACGGCTTATTCAAATTTAGAAAATAATAGGATGTTGAGTTTCCGTAAAATGCAGTTTGAATAGTATAGATTCGGAAAAACAGCTTAATTCTAGCTTTATAATTTTAAAACTAAATTTATAATAAGTAAAGAGATTTATAAATGAAATTTGAGCATTCAAACAAATCTCCGCAATGCCGAGATTTAAAGGTAATGTAAAGTTTACTTTGTTAAGCTACTATCTTAAGGGAAAGTTGCCGGTACCTTGGACGCTTTGTCTTGTACCATAGTCTAACTCCTTCACGAGCATAAGATAGTATACCTGAGATGCCTTTTGCTATTCGATAATACAGGAAATGAACTTTTTGCTTTAAAGGATTAGCTACTTCTATTATTTTAGCCTTTAAGG
>JAAYRM010000140.1 GCA_012518745.1 Tissierellia bacterium | reverse complement strand
TCCATGGCAAAGGCTATACTAGAAGCCGAAGAGATGGTATCCATGCCTAGCAGATCGCATATGTAATTTAAATTTATTATGGCATCTAAATCCGCCGAATCGATATTGGGCCCGAAGAAGCCCAAAGTTTCATATTCCGGCCCCTTTATTTCCTGATCCCCATGTTCGACACGCCGTTCACACCGTATTGGACAGCTTATACAGCCACTATTTCGGATTAGTCGGGTTTCCATCAAGGTCTCCCCGCTGACATCATCTGCCCTTGAATGATGGCCAGTCTGAAAATTGCGAGTGGGTAATGAGAAGGTTGCATTAGCTTTATTTACAAGACCTGCAGTTCCATATTTAGGCAATGCTTCCCCAGTCATTGGGTGATTGCGTAAAAACTGTGCCCATTGCTTTATGTGGTTTTGAAATTTTCCCCTATCAAATATTTCAACTCTTTTAATACCGTATGCCACAATGGCCTTGATATTTTTAGAACCCAATACAGCCCCAGCACCACATCGCCCGGCCACCCTTTCACCTGAAACAGCGGATGCGTATTTTACGAGGCTTTCCCCTGCTGGCCCAATCACCAATTTCCCATAGCGCTTGGGAAAGTTCTTCTGCGTCTCCTCCGTATTCAATCCCCACAATTGCTTCCCGTCCTTAATGGAGACACTGCCGTCTATAATCTCTATAATAGAAGGTTTGTCCGCCCTACCGGTAAGGATGAGTCCATCATAGCCCGCTCGCTTTAGCATTACCCCAAACCGGCCTCCACAATTGGATGAGGCGATTCCCCCGGTTAAGACATTTTTAAATGATAGATTAAATCTACTAGATGAAGGAGCCCCTGTATTATTCAGAGGACCGGTATTTACTATGATCATCGCCTCAGGTGAGAGGGGATCGATTCCAGCTTCAGTCATATCGAGCAGAAGTCTACAGGCCAAGGCCTTCCCACCCAAGTATTTTCGGAAATATTCCTCTGATACGATATATTCTTCGCTCTTCCCAGTATTTAAATCTATATTTAAATATACGGGTCTAATCATCGTTTCCCTCCTACGATCCCATTTTAACAATCCTCATCGGATATTCAATCCATCTTTCTGCTTCCAGGTTTAGTTATCGGTATATTGGCTTCGCAGAGTGGACAGTTTTCCTTTTCATATGTATTTATATTCAGCTGCACTCCCCCATAGATTGGGTATTCAAGAACTCCGCTACTCCTATCCACTATACAGGCTATGCCCACTACCTTTCCGCCTGCTTCCTCGACCACCCTTATAGCTTCAAAGGCCGACTTGCCCGTAGTTACCACATCCTCTGCTATTATGACCTTCTGTCCCTTCTCTATAGCAAAACCTCGCCTAAACTTCATTTCCCCATCTTCTCTTTCAACAAATATGCCCGGCTTTCCGGTCTGCCGAGCTAATTCATAGCTAACTATTATACCTCCCATGGCGGGACCAACCACTATATCAAAATCTATACCTTCTAGCTTTTCTACAACCAATCCCATTGCCTGCCCTGCCTTATCCGGATGCATAAGTAATCTTGCACATTGAACATATCCATCGCTGTGCTTGCCCGATGAAAGCAGAAAATGCCCCTCTAACAATGCACTGGTATCCTTCAATAAATTGGTCAACATCTAAATCACTCCTCTTATCTCATCCAAGGATTTAATCCCCTCATCCTTCATAAATTTCGCTATTCCATCTACTATATCCATAGATATAGTCGGTTCTATAAAATTGGCAGTTCCCACCTGTATACAATGGGCTCCCGCCATTATAAATTCAATAGCATCTTCATGGTCCATTATGCCGCCTAATCCTATTATGGGAATATCCACCGCCTTGGATACTTCATAGACCATCCTTAAGGCAATTGGTTTTATACATGGTCCAGATAGTCCAGCCGTGATATTGTTGAATACAGGCTTTCTACTATATATATCTATGGCCAAGGCATTGAATGTATTTACTAGGGATAATCCATCCGCACCCGCCTTAGCGCAGGACTCAGCCATCTCCATCATGTTTTCGGCATTGGGGGATAATTTCACTATAAGTGGTTTCCTACATATTTCCCTTACCGCTGCCACCACCTCATAGGCCGTTTTCGCTTTTATTCCAAAGGCCATTCCGCCTTCCTTGACATTGGGACAGGATATATTTAGTTCTATCATATCTATATTGGTATCGTTTAATTTGTCGACGGATACTATGTATTCATCCAATGTACTACCGCCCACGTTGGCCAATATGATGGTATCCTGTTTCTCCATAAACGGCAATTCATCCTTGATAAAACCATCTATACCGGGATTCTGCAGGCCTATGCTATTCATAATCCCGCTTGCCGTTTCATATATTCTAGTTCCCCTATTCCCATCCTTCTTATTTAATGTCAATCCCTTTGAGGATATGCCTCCCAGCTTCGATAGTGGAAAATATTCGGCATTCTCTCTCCCAAAACCAAAGGTGCCCGAAGCTGCAATTACCGGGTTTTTAAATTCCACGCCGCATATCTGAATTCTCATATCAATCATCGAAAACCACCTCCTTACCCAACTGAACAGGCCCTTCCCTACAGACCCTCAATATACCCGAGGTAGTTTCTACTGTACAACCTAAACAGGTTCCTATCCCACAGGCCATATGGCTTTCCATGGACATATATACAGGTATATCATGCTTCCCGCATATTTTCACTATCTCCTTCATCATGGGAGTAGGCCCACAGGTTATCACCGTATCGTATCTTTCGGGGGTAAATAGCTCGGTAACAAAACCCCTATGCCCGGCGGAACCATCCTCGGTGGTTATATATATATTATCTACCCCTTTTTCTATCTCATCTATATAATATGGTTCACTTTGAAACCCACAATAGAAATCCATATCATTTTCCAATCGGTTCTTAAGGTATATTAGTGGAGCCATTCCCGCCCCCCCTGATATCAGGGCTAATCTTCCCCCCAATTCTAGATCGAATCCCGTACCTAGGGGTCCTAATAGTTCCAATGTATCCCCTGCTTTCAATTCCGACATCATGCGGGTCCCCTTCCCTACCACCTCGTATAGAAAGGTAACCATACCATTGGAAATATTGCATATACTAATAGGCCTTGCCAATAGGGGGTCTAATTGCCAACCCCTCAACATATAGAATTGCCCGGGATTCCCCTGAAAACCCAGGCGATCTTCGATCCTGAGACTCGTATCCCTATTATTATCTCCGTGAGGCATCAGTTTCATCTCATATACGTCGGTCGCTAGCTGGATATTGGTATGAACTATTCCCCTTCTATAGCCCTGTTTCACTTTCTATATCCTCCTTCATATTCAATACCGCTTCCCGGGTATATTTATCAAAGTTTTCTATCCCATCCTCATATCGCTTATATGCTGTAATGATCCCCCTAGAGGAATTGACAATCCCTCCATTCCCATCGTTCAAATACATGGCTACATCCTCTCCCTTTCCCCCCTGATGACCATAGCCGGGAATTAGAAAGAACATATCCTTATACCTATTCCTGATCTCCTCTGCCTCATCTATATGGGTCCCCCCCACCACCGCCCCTATTGGGCTATATCCACAATCACCAAGGTATTGAGCCCCCATTTCATTCAATCTGTCCCCTATATGATAGTACAATTTTTCCCCTTCTATATCGAGATACTGTATATCCTTAGCCCCCATATTTGAGGTTCTCAGCAATACAAAGATTCCCTTCTCCCCCGATTCGATATAGCTTAGGTAGGGGGTTATACTATCAAATCCCATATATGGGTTCAACGTTATAAAATCTGCTTCAAACTCCCCATCGAAATGGGCCTTTGCATACATTTCAGCAGTAGAGGATATATCCCCCCTCTTGATATCACCTATGGATAGGCAATCCTTAGCCTTGATATATTCCAGGGTTCTACTATATGCATTCAAGCCCTTCAATCCGTAGGCCTCATAGAATGCTATCTGGAGCTTGAAGATTGGAACTATGTCATGGACGTTATCGATTATCCTTCTATTGAATTGGAATAGGATTTCATCTATATCTCCGTATTGCTCCTTCATCCCATTGGGCACATAGCTCAAATGAGTATCCAATCCAACGCATACATTTCCCTTATCTTCAACTTCGCTATATAGCCTATCTATTATCAATTTCTATCCCCCCATCGTACTTTATATCCCCTTTCCTTATGGTGGCAATTACTTCCCCATAGAACCTCTTGCCATTAAAGGGTGTGTTCT
>JAAYRM010000139.1 GCA_012518745.1 Tissierellia bacterium | reverse complement strand
GAGATGGAAGACCATATATAGATTACATAGTAGGAAGGATATTCAAAGATGATGAGTTGATATTAACTGGTTTCGAAACCGGTCAATTGAATTTGGTTATGGCATCAGACGATGAATGGGAAAGATACCAAAGGGATAATGCAAGGGTCTTAGAGTTCATATCGGAGAGGTATGAATTCCTAGGCTTCAATTTCTCCAATCCTGTATTTAGCGGGGAGCAGGGGAGGGCCCTACGGAAGGCGATAGCCTATGGGATAGATAGACAGTCTATAATTTCGGACGTTCATCTAGGCCATGCGGCCCAGACCGATCTACCAATCCATCCGAACTCTTGGCTATTATCCGACCATGCGAATGCCTATGGATATGATCCTTCAAAGGCTAAGGAAATCATCGAGGGCATCGGAACGGAAGGGATATCATTAAGGCTTATAACCAATTCCTATAATCCCATAAGATTAAAGGTAGCAGATATGATAGCTGAGGATTTGGAGAACATAGGCATAGAGATAATCAAGGATTATCCTGAAAGCGTACCAGACAATCTTACGGATGAGATGGTAGATTCGCAGTGGATGGAGGTAACCAACCAAATTTCCAGGGGGAATTTTGATATGGCATTGACCGGATGGCATCTATCTCCAGCTCAGGATCTATCCTTTGCATTTCATTCATCCCAGATAAGAACTGGAACCAATTTCATAAGGTACAGGAATCCTGGAATGGACGAGGCTCTATTGATAGCCTTTGGTGAGTCTAATGAAGGGAATAGGTTAGAGGCGTATAGGGAAATTGAGAAAATTATAATAGAGGACCTACCATATGTGAGCCTATATTTTAAAAACAATGCATTATTAATAGATGAAAAGGTGAAGGGGGATATAGAACCTTGTTTTCATAATCCATATAAAAACATTAGGAATTGGTATATACCCAAAAATTTTCAATAGTCCAATAGGATTGGTCCTATAATACTAGACATCTGGGTTGACATACATTCTAAAACATGGTTTAATTTACTAAAGGGGGGTGACAACATGAACAAAAAAGTGATCAGTTTCGTTTTAATTCTAGTAATTGTGACGATGACCTTTGCTTCCGTCGTCTATGCCTCATCTAATAGATTACTTAGGCTTGGCAGCAGGGGTTCCGATGTGAGAACTCTCCAACAAAGGCTGAATAGCTCGGGCTATAATTGTGGGAGCGTAGATGGAATATTTGGAAATCGCACATTGAATGCGGTAAGGAATTTCCAGAGGAAGAATGGATTAGCTGTAGATGGAATAGTAGGGCCTGCAACTAGAGGCAAGTTATTTGGTAGCTCTACACCGCCAAAAGGTGGGACAGGCAGTGGATCATCAGGAGGCTCATCCAGTAGCAAGGCACCTATAACGGGATTGTTGCGTAGGGGAAGTAGGGGCTCTCAGGTATCTACGTTACAAAGCCGTCTCAATCAATTGGGTTATAATTCAGGTAGTGTGGACGGTATCTTCGGGAACCTTACATATAACGCAGTGGTCAGATTCCAAAGGGCACAGAAATTGGTCGTAGATGGTATAGTAGGACCAGCTACCATAGCTAAATTATATCCTAGCGGTTCCTCATCAGGAGGTAGTGGTAGTAAACCACCAGCACAACCGGCGGGAACTACTGCAATCCTATCTAAGACTAGATCTAGTGTAAAGCAGATGGAGGATTGGGCTAGAGGACAAGGAGCCACCAATGAATTTATAAGTCTAGCTAGGCTCTATATGAATATAGCGCCAAAGGAAGGCGTAAATCCAGAAGGGGCCTATGCACAGGCAGCTCATGAGACCGGTTACGGTAAATTTGGTGGGGTTATAAATGCTAGCTATAAAAATCCTTGCGGTATAAAGACGAGTACAGGGGGCGGGGATAGCGATCCGAATGCTCATCAAAAATTCTCCAGCTGGGAAAAAGGTATACAAGCCCATGTAGAGCATCTAGCATTATATGCGGGTGCTAAGGGATATCCTAAGGGCAAGCCAACCGATCCTAGACATTTCGAACAACTATTCGGCAGAGCAAAGACATTTAAAGCATTGGGTGGACAATGGGCACCGAGTGCTGCATATGGAAATAATATCGAAAGGTTAATACAGGATATCTTGAACAAATAATATATGAATGGAATGTTAAAAAGGGGCCTTGGCCCCTTTTAGAAGATGATAATCCATATAAATTGACATATTTTATGAAATATGTTCTAATCTATATACTATCTATAAATGGGAGGTGACTCAATGAATAGAAGGAAAATTAGTCTTGCATTGGTTGTTATTATCATGGTACTAGCTTTTGCACCCATGGTAAATGCCTCATCTAACCGATTGCTTAGAATGGGTAGTAGGGGATCCGATGTAAGAACTCTTCAGCAAAAACTAAATAGTCTAGGTTATAATTGCGGTAGTGTGGATGGAATATTTGGCGCCAATACATTGAATGCGGTGAGGAACTTCCAGAGGAGGAATGGATTAGCCGTAGATGGTATAGTAGGACCAGCTACTAGGAGCAAACTATACGGTGGCTCCACACCTTCGAGAGGTGGAGGGACAAGCAGTGGTGGTTCATCTAGCAGTTCATCCAGTGGTAAAGCACCTATAACTGGACTATTGCGCAGGGGAAGTAGAGGTTCCCAGGTATCTACATTGCAGAAGCGTTTAAATGCATTAGGTTATAACGCTGGCAGTGCAGATGGTATTTTTGGTGTTCTTACATACAATGCGGTGGTAAGATTTCAAAGAGCAAACAAATTAGCCGTAGATGGTATAGTAGGACCAGCTACCATAGCTAAGCTATATCCTAGTGGCTCTTCATCATCGGGTAGTAGTGGAAGCAGCGGTAGTAGCAAACCGAAACCACCTACTAAACCGAGCACGCCTCAGCATAAACCGCCGGTCAATAATGTACCATTGAGTGGGCTGATTCGTATGGGCGATAGGGGTTCTCAAGTGGTTACATTGCAGAAGCGTCTGAACGCATTAGGTTATAACGCTGGCAGTGCAGATGGTATCTTTGGTACCCTAACCTATAATGCTGTTGTCAGGTTTCAAAGAGCTAAGAAATTAGCCGTAGATGGCATAGTAGGACCAGCCACTATAGCTGCATTATATCCACCTAAGAATGATCCTGGGCTCAACAACTTCGTCGAATATGAGGTAAAGAAGGATTCTTTAAAGGGCACAACGGTTATAGTTGATGCTGGTCATGGTGGAAAGGATCCAGGTGCTGTTAGGGATGGACATTATGAAAAGACCTTCACTCTAGATCTAGCCAAAAGGCTTCAAAGGATGCTTAAAAAGGCGGGAGCAGAGGTTATAATGACCCGTACTGGTGATACTGATCCTGGATTGAAAAATCGTGCTAATAAGGTCAATGAGAAGGTCCTAGACGAGGAGATCAAAAGGGTCAAAAATGATATAGCAAAGGTTGAAGAGGATATAAGACTATCTGGTGTGACCGTTAAGGGATTGAATGGTGAAATTGAGGGCCTAGAAGGTGAAATTACAGTTAAGATAAACGAATTGCCCGAAGAACAAGGTTTCGGAGACCTGAAAGATATGGATATTTCAGAAAACCTAGGGGAAATAATGAATATCATCGAAGAAAAATTGAAGGAATTAAAACCGGAAACATCAGAAGGCGATGCAGGAGAAGGTTCGGAAGAAACCGGGACACCAGAGGATGGATCAAATGGTGAACCAAACACTGAATCAAATGGCGAAGAAAAACCAGATTCAGAAGGGCTGTTAGATCAACTAGAGAATATAGAGAAAAAACTAATAAGGTTAGCAGAATTTAAGTCCCTTCAAAAAGATCTAGGTGAATTTAAATCTGAATTGCAAACCCTCAAGGGTCACAAGGCCGACCTCGCAAATCTTGCAGGAAAGAGTAGGAAAGCTGAAATAAATAAAAAATTTAAAGATGTGCTCGATCGTGCAAAAGAATATCACAATATAATATTTATATCCATCCACAATAATTCCACAGGTGCTAATAGCCAAACCAGTGCTTCAGGAATTAGGGTATATTATCGTCCAACGATGAAGGTTGAAACAGACGATAATAAATTAGTAGTATATTATGATGGATATAACGATGATGGAAGAGAACTATTTGCTCGGACATTGAATACAGAGATGCAGAAGAAGAGCGTATTTTCTCAAAAGACCAACAAACTGTATAATGATAGCGACTTAGCAGTACTTCGTGATCAGAATGTAGCATCAGCGCTGGTAGAAGTTGGATTCATGAACAATCCAAATGACTTAGCACTATTGAAGAGACAGCAGACTAGAGAAGATATAGCTGCTGGAATGTTTGAAGGTATAAGAAATTATTTTGTCGCAATCAAAGACAAGCTTAAAAATCTCCTAGCCAGCTAGGAGATTTTTAATTTTCATCCATTTAGGGATTGGTAAAAAGTAATGGTTGAAAAAAGTTGAAATATTATCTATAATATATAGTGGACAATAAGATTATGCGGGAATGGTGGAATTTGGTAGACACGATAGCTTGAGGGGCTATTGGTGGAGACACCGTGGGGGTTCGAATCCCTTTTCCCGCACCATTATCATATACTGTGTGTATATGATTTTTTTATATAGCCATATAGATATATGGTATGCTAATTCAAGTTATTGGTATCGTAATAAGGTGGTATGGTCATGGGGAGATCTATCATTCATATGGATATGGACGCCTTCTATGCTGCGGTGGAGCAAAGGGATGATCCGAGCCTAGTCGGCAAGCCTATAATAATTGGAGGGGTATCGGATAGGGGCGTTGTATGCACCGCCTCTTATGAGGCTAGAAAATATGGGATACACTCTGCTATGTCGGCAAGGGAGGCTAAAAAGCTATGCCCATATGGCATATACCTGCCAACCGATATGGAAAAATATAAAAGGGTATCTAGAGAGGTGCGGAGCATCCTTCAAAGATATTCCGATAGGATAGAGCCGGTCTCGATAGATGAGGCTTTTTTGGATACGACGGGAAGGGATCCTATCCATATAGCCAAGCGAATTAAAGGGGATATAAGGGATGAGTTAAGGCTAACGGCATCCGTGGGCGTGTCCATCAATAAATTCCTAGCCAAACTCGCATCGGATATGGAAAAACCCGATGGCCTAACCATAATTAGGGAGAAAGAGGCCGTAGAGCTACTAAAACCGCTACCCATAACCAAGTTATGGGGGGTTGGCCCAAGCATGGAGAAGGAATTAAATAAATTGGGTATCTACTATATAGGGGATGTTCAGGGATACGATAGGGATGTGCTCATATCCATATTTGGGCAAAAAGGTAGCGAAATATACGATTTCTCATATGGTATAGATCATAGGCCAGTTGAAGAGCGGGCTGCAAATCAATCCATTGGGGAGGAGGAGACCTTCCGAGAGGATATGGGAGATATGGATTTTTTAGTGGAGAGGCTAGCAACCTATGCCATGAATCTATCTAGGGAATTAAAGTCTAGGGGTTATCTCATCAGGACCATAACCGTAAAGGTGAAATATGGAGATTTTTCCATGGAGACTAGGAGCCACACCCTCGCTTTGGCAACCAATAGCTATGAGGATATATTCAAAATAGGAAGGTATATACTTACCACCAGATTTGAATTCCATGATAGAATACGGCTTCTAGGACTTACGGTATCCAATTTAATATATCCGGAGGATCCAGTTCAATTGAGTTTAGATATATAGATAAACTATAATCTTATTTATATTGGTAATTTAAGGACATGCAACCCCATAGGTAGTTGTTAAAAACATCTCAATACGCCTATGGGGTATACATGAGCTGTAAAAGATGTTATAATAAAATGCATTAATGAAACTTTTGAAAGTTCGATAGAGTATCTTGTAATTTTTAATTAGATAGTAATTATATTATAAAAAAGAGGTGTAATAGGATGAAGCTAAAAGATCTCACTTTCAGGGGTGGGGTGGCTGTATCAGATAATAAAGGCCTTACCAAAGATCTATTAATAGAACCAGCCGAAGATCCATCTATGGTAATGATTGCGCTCCATCAACATACTGGGGCACCTTGTGAGGCGGTGGTACAAGCAGGGGACGAGGTCAAGGTTGGGCAGGTAATTGGGCAGTCTCAAGCTTTCGTATCAGCACCGGTACACTCATCCGTATCGGGCACGGTGAAGGAAATTGTTTCCATGGCAATTCCCACTGGCCTTACCGTAGAATGTGTTGTAATAGAGTCGGATGGGAAGAACACCATGGATGAATCAATAAAGCCCAATGGAGGATTGGAGGACCTATCTCCTGAAGAACTAATTGAAATAATCAAGGAAGCGGGTATAACGGGGATGGGAGGAGCAGGATTCCCAGCGCATGTAAAGTTCTCGCCACCCGCAGAAAAGAAGATAGATACCATATTGATCAACGGGGCAGAGTGTGAGCCCTATTTAACTGCAGATCATCGTTTAATGGTTGAGGAACCCGATAAGATAGTATTTGGGTTGAAGGTGATTATGAAGGCAGTTGGCGTGGATAAGGGGGTAATAGGGGTAGAGGTAAATAAACCCGACGCCATCAAGGCCTTGAAGGAAGCGAGTAGGGATGAAGAAAATATATCCATAGTGCCCCTAAAGGTGAAATATCCTCAAGGGGATGAGAAAAGATTGATAGATGTAATATTGGGGCGTCAGGTTCCATCAGGGGGACTACCCATGGATGTAGGTGCAGTCGTCAGCAATATTTCAACTACCAGGGCGATTGCGGAAGCAGTAATGGATGGGAAACCTCTGTATGAAAGGGTAGTTACTATTACCGGTCAAGGGGTAAAGAATCCAAGGAACCTGGTGGTGAAGGTAGGAACTCCATTTAAGGATATTATCGAACAATGTGGAGGATTCAACGAAGGTTCCCCTGGCAAGATACTTATGGGGGGGCCCATGATGGGCATAAGCCAATATAGCATAGATGTACCAGTAATAAAGGGAACCGGAGGAATACTGGTGATGACTGAAGAAGAGGCAAAACCAGAACCCCTTCAACCCTGTATAAGATGCGGGAAATGCCTCGAGGTATGCCCAGTATATCTACAGCCTATATACTTGAGTAACTACGCCTTAAAAGGGGATTTTGATAAAGCCGAGGCTCTGCATGCTCTGGATTGCGTAGAATGTGGTGCCTGTTCATACCAATGTCCATCTAAACGGCCGTTGGTGGAATCGATCAGATTAGCGAAGCGGGAAATAATTGCTAAAAGAAATAAAACAAATTAGTTAGGAGGATATGAAATGGATAGTAGAGTAGCAAGCGCTCCTAGGGCGGAGGAAGTTGCCCTAGAAAACATGTTATTAGTTTCTTCATCTCCTCATATTAGATCCAATGAATCTGTACAGAGGATAATGCTGGATGTGATAATTGCATTGACACCGGCTATTATAGGTAGCGTATACTTTTTCGGTATAAATGCATTGAAACTGATATTGATATCCATAGCTTCATCCATGTTCTTTGAGGCTATTATTCAGAAATTATTTGGAAAACCTATAACGATAGATGATTTTTCAGCTATTATAACTGGTATCCTGATTGCATTTAATTTGCCAGCAAGTGCGCCCTGGTGGTTACCAATAATGGGCTCTGCATTTGCCATCATAGTAGTAAAGCAATTCTTCGGGGGATTGGGTTCTAACTTTATGAATCCAGCGTTGGCTGCGAGGGCAATGCTATTGACCTCTTGGCCGATTCATATGTCAACCTTTACGGGGACTAGGCCAGACGTAATGTCTGCGGCCACTCCATTGGCCATAATGAAATTCGGGATGTCAGCGGATGGTACTGCTTCTGCAACCGTGGAATCCGCAACATCTGCAAGCCAGGCGGCAGGGGCGGAACTCCCTACCCTGTGGAATCTATTTATAGGAAACAACCCAGGGGCCATAGGGGAGACCTCTATACTGCTCCTATTGATCGGTGCCGCCTATTTGATAATTAGGCAGGTAATAGATTGGAAAATTCCTGTGGCCTATATAGGCTCAACCCTTGCGATGCTGATGATCCTAGGGGTGGAAAGCCAGTTCATACCCTATCATATATTGAGTGGTGGTCTGATTTTAGGGGCCTTCTATATGGCTACAGACTATGCATCTTCGCCGGTAACCTCAAAGGGTAGGATTGTATTTGGCATAGGGGCAGGGATACTCACCGCTATAATAAGGGTAAATGGTGGATATCCAGAGGGTGTATCGTATTCGATACTATTGATGAATATTACCGTACCGTTGATTGAAAAGCTGACAGCTCCTAAGAAGTTTGGGGAGGTGAAGTAGATGAACGAGACGATTAAACTAGGTCTAATACTATTTTTGATAACTGCCCTTTCTGGTGGGATTCTAGCATTCTCTAACGAGGTTACCTCGGTTAGGATAGAGGAAGCCGAAAGGCTTGCAGATCAAATTGCTAAGCAGGAAACCCTACCCAATGGGAAAATCTTCGAGGAAATAGATGAAGGATTAGCGGAAACGATAATAGTGGATAATCCAGATATAATTGAAATATTTGAAGGCTATGATGACGATGAATTAGTGGGTTATACCTTCAAGATGAATGCAAATGGTTATGGCGGGGATATAGAGTTTACGGTGGGTATATCTACTGAGGGGAAGATAATGGGGATTAAGATATTGAATCATAAGGAAACCCCCGGTCTAGGCGCCAATGCTACAAAGCCTGAGTTTACCGAATCCTTTAGAAACAAACCCGTAGATCAAGAAGTGGTTTCAGCTAGGGAACCTGCTGGTGATGATGAGGTTCAGGCGATTACAAGTGCAACTACTACCACAGAGGCTATAGTTAGTGGGGTTAACGTCGCCAGACAGATATATAACGAAACATTATCAGAGCAGTCTAATTAATGGAGGTGGAGAGTTTTGAAATTATCTAAGGTCTTTTATGATGGTTTAATTAAGGAAAACCCCATATTCGTCCAATTGATAGGTATGTGTTCGGTTTTGGCTGTAACCACCTCTGTTGTAAATGGAATAGGTATGGGTTTAGCCGTAACGGGGGTTTTAGTGGGTTCTAACCTCGTAATCTCCCTATTTAGAAGGGTGATACCGGATAAGATACGAATACCAGCCTTCGTAGTCGTTATTGCGACCTTTGTTACCATAATAGAGATGTTTATGAAGGCATATACCAGGGATCTATATAATGCTCTGGGCATATTCATACCCCTTATAGTAGTAAACTGTATAATACTAGCAAGGGCAGAGGCATTTGCTTCACAGAATGGAGTAGTAGCCTCGGTGGTGGATGGTCTCGGAATGGGTGTCGGTTATACTGGTGCTTTGCTAATATTAGGAGCCTTGAGGGAGATAATAGGCGCAGGTACCCTATTCGATATACAGCTCTTTGGACCTTCCTTTGAACCGGCGTTGATATTCATAATGCCTCCGGGAGCATTTATTTTATTGGGAATACTGATAGGGATATTTAATCATATGTTAAAAAAGAAATCCAAAGTGGATGCTTAGTAAAGGGGGTAGATTGATGTGGATATTTTTACTATATTAATTAGCACTATGTTTGTAAACAACTTTGTATTAGCTCGCTTCCTAGGTATATGCCCATTTTTAGGGGTATCCAATAAGATTGAAACGGCAACTGGAATGAGCATTGCGGTCACCTTTGTAGTTACTCTATCGTCTATAATAACCTATATAATCCAGGTATCCATATTGGATACATTAGGACTTGAGTTCCTACAGACCATAGTATTTATACTCGTAATAGCGGCGCTGGTACAATTTGTTGAGATGGTAATGAAGAAGACTAGTCCAACCCTATATGATGCCTTGGGGGTATACCTCCCATTGATCACCACCAATTGCGTGGTTCTTGGGGTTGCTATATTAAACATACAGGAAGGATTTAACCTTATACAGACCATATTTAATTCCGCTGGGGCTTCCATTGGATTTGGAATAGCATTAGTGCTTATATCTGGGCTAAGGGAACAATTCGAACTTGCGGATATACCCGAGGCTTTGGAAGGTTTTCCGATCACTTTAATAACGGCAGGTCTTATGTCCATAGCATTTCTAGGATTTAGCGGACTTGTATAGGAGGTAATAATACATGAGTGCAATAATAGAACCGATAGGTATATTAGGAGGGTTAGGCCTCCTATTTGGTATCGGACTTTCAATGGCATCGCAGGTATTCCACGTGGAATCCGATCCAAAGGTGGATAAGATAAGGGCTGCATTGCCCGGGGTTAACTGCGGGGCCTGTGGCTACCCAGGATGTGAGGGTTTGGCTGTCGGCATAGCGGATGGAGAGGCCTCCGTAACCGCCTGTAGCGTAGGAGGTTCCATGGTGGCTGAAAGGATAGCTAGCATAATGGGTGTTGCTGCTGGAGAAGTTGAAAAGCAGGTAGCCGTAGTCCTATGCCAAGGGGATTGTGAGCATGCAGAAGATAGATATATATATCATGGGATTGAGGATTGCAGGGCAGAAGATGCGTTGGCCGGAGGTAGCAAGGCCTGTACCTATGGCTGCTTAGGATGCGGAACCTGTCAGGATGTCTGCGATTTTGATGCGATTAGCATAGTAGATGGAATCGCCATAATAGATAGGGAAAAATGCACGGGCTGTGAGCTCTGTGTAGCCATCTGTCCGAAAAAACTAATCGAGATGGTGCCCTATGAGCAGGATGTAATAGTCAAATGCAAGAGCGAGGAGGCCGGTAGGTTTGTAAGGCGTAAATGTACAGTGGGTTGTATAGGATGTAGCATCTGCGTAAAGAATTGTCCAGATGATGCATTTATATTCGAAAACCTTCTGGCAAGAATTGACTATGACAAATGCACTAACTGTGGCATCTGCGTGGAGAAATGTCCTACGAAATCCATATGGTCGGGGATAGAGGAAGTGGAGCAGATAGCCCAATAGAAGAGGAGCCTTGAAAAAGGCTCTTTTGTTTTATGGCAATTCATCTATGATATGGAATAGTATTCTTTTACCAGCTTATATTCTAGCTTGTAAATCAAAAATATAAGTGATAAACTAATTATGAATATATCAGGCAAGGAAGTCTGCAATAGAAGGTGAAGGCATTGACAAAAGGTGATAAAATATTGATAGCCTCTATAATAGTTTTGAGCATATTATCTTTAGTATATATCAAAAATATCGCTCTATCCGATGGAGAAAGCTATGTGAGTATACAGGTGGATGGTGATGAAATAAAAAAAATTATATTTGATAAAAAGATAATAGGAAAGACTATTCCAATTGAAACGGAATTTGGATATAATCTAGTAGAGATTGGAGATAAAAGGGTCAGGGTGATAGAGGCCGATTGTCCGGACCAATTAGATGTTAAGCAAGGTTATATATCTAGGCCCGGCGAAATTATAGTCTGCCTGCCGAATAAATTGGTAATTGAAATAAAAGGCATTGGGGATGATGGGGATGGTGATGTAGACTATATAAGTCATTAAAAGGTGGGAAATTATGCATAATATAAAGAAGACAATATTTTTATCCTTGTTGGTCTCTGTCGGATTGGCTTTAAGTATATTTGAAACCATGATACCATTGCCATTTATAGCGCCGGGGGCTAAGTTGGGATTATCCAATATAATAATATTGATTACCCTAGTGGTATTTGGGTTCACGGAATCCCTTATGGTAGGTGTAATGAAATCCATCACCTTTACATTGGCCACGGGTAGCGTATCCAGTCTATTCTATAGCTTAACCGGTGCGGTGTTTAGCTGTATAGCCATGTACCTAGTATATAGAAATCTATCCAATATATTTAGCCTAATCGGGGTAAGCATATTTGGGGCAGTTGCTCACAATTTTGGACAGATATTGGTGGCAAGCCTCATGATGAAAAATATGAAAATATTCTCCTATCTACCTGTATTGCTCTTAACAGGTCTATTTACCGGCTATTTTGTTGGATTGACATCCATATATATATCTCAAAATCTAAAAACACATTTCAAGGATATATTTCCTTATGGAGGCTAGGGTGATATTATGGGCATGTTGATACTGGCTTCATCTTCCCCCAGGAGGATAGAGCTACTATCTAGGTATGATGTAGAATTTGAAACCATGAAAGCGGATATAGAGGAAAGAAGCTTTCCGGGGGAGACCCCTGAAGAAGCGGCCATGGCCTTGGCATTTGAAAAGGCCCTTCAGGTGGCGAAGGGCATCAGCCCTAATAGTATAGTAATAGGGGCGGATACCTTAGTGGCCTGTGAAGGTCGAGTTATGGGAAAACCCAAGGATGAGGAAGAGGCCTGGGATATGCTCGATCTCCTAAGGGGTAGGGAACACGACGTAATAACTGGTATCAGCACCATAAGGCTTGGATCCAATATAAAGGTTATAGATTTTGAAAAAACCATGGTAAGATTTGGGGATATAAGCGATGAGAAACTACAGAGGTATATAGATACGGGTGAATATGTAGATAAGGCCGGAGCCTATGGAATACAGGGCTTAGGCGGGGTACTCATAGAGGGCATATACGGCTGCTACTTCAATGTAGTAGGGTTGCCTTTATATCGATTAGACAATCTCTTAGAGAGATACTTTGACATAAATTTATTATAATAGATTTATGGGTGGGATACTATGAAAGAGGATGTGAAGGTAGGTTATAGCTATACTATAAAGGATCTCCCGATGGATGAAAGGCCAAGGGAAAAACTAAAGAAATATGGGGTAGAAGCCCTATCCAATGCCGAGTTATTAGCCGTTATAATCAGAACGGGTTATGCAGAGGATACGGCTATAGATTTAGCCAATAGGATATTGAGCATCGATAGCTCAGGGATAGAGTTTTTAAGCCATGCAACCATGGAGGAATTGATGAAGATACGAGGAATAGGGGATTGCAAGGCTGCCCAGATACAGGCCTCCATAGAATTGGGGAAGAGGATATCCAGCAGTAGGGAAGATAAGATAAAGGTAAATTCACCGCAGGTGTTGGTGGATCTATTGATGGAGAAGATGCGGTATTTAAAGAAGGAACATTTCAAGGTCGCAATACTAGATACGAAGAATCAGATAATAAGTATAGAGAGGATCTCCATAGGCAATTTAAACGCCTCCATAGTACATCCACGGGA
Organism: Tissierellia bacterium; assembly: GCA_012518745.1. Taxonomy (GTDB): domain Bacteria; phylum Bacillota; class Clostridia; order Tissierellales; family Tepidimicrobiaceae; genus DUNJ01. The sequence continues at coordinate 4,018 of JAAYRM010000139.1, read as the reverse complement.
GGTATTCAATGCAGCTATAAGGCGAAGTGCCAATGCCATAATATTAATACATAACCATCCAAGTGGGGATCCAACCCCGAGCTCAGAGGATGTAAATATTACTAATAGGCTTATAGAGGCGGGAAGCATAATTGGAATTAAGGTATTAGATCATATAATAATTGGTGATAATAGATATATAAGCTTTAAACAAAGGAATATCATATAGGCTATAGAAAGGAAGGAACAAAATATATGGGAATATTTAGGGCTTTTACGAAGGATATGGGTATAGATTTAGGCACGGCCAATACATTGGTCTATATTAAAGGTAAGGATATCGTAATAAGGGAACCGTCGGTGGTTGCAATACAGGCTAATACCAATAATGTATTAGCGGTTGGGGAGGAAGCCAAAAGGATGATAGGTAGAACCCCGGGAAGTATAGTGGCTATAAGACCATTGAGGGATGGGGTCATAGCGGATTTCGACATAACGCAGAGCATGTTAAAATATTTTATAAGGAGAGCCCTGCAGAAGAGATCCCTATTCCAACCAAGGGTAGTGGTATGTGTACCTAGTGGGGTTACAGAGGTGGAGAAGAGGGCCGTAGAGGAAGCCGCTATCCATGCAGGGGCTAGGGATGCCTATCTGATAGAAGAGCCCATGGCTGCAGCTATAGGTGCAGGTCTTCCGGTGCATGAAGCTACCGGTAGCCTTATAGTGGATATAGGAGGAGGGACCACGGAGGTGGCCGTCATATCCTTGGGCGGAATAGTCACCAGCAAATCCATCAGGGTAGGTGGAGATGAGCTAGATGAGGCTATAGTGAACTATATAAAGAGGGAATATAGCCTGATGATAGGGGAGAGGACTGCAGAAGAGGTTAAGATTACCATAGGTTCTGCTAATATAAATGGCAAGGAAAGCAAGATGAATATCCGGGGTAGGGATCTGATCAGCGGATTGCCCAAGACCATAGAGGTAACATCTAGGGAGATATATGAGGCGATGAGGGAACCCGTATACAATATATTGGAGGCTATTAAATCCACCTTGGAAAAGACCCCGCCGGAATTGGCAGCTGATATAATAGAACAGGGCATAATGCTTACGGGGGGAGGGGCCCTATTGAACGGTATAGACCTACTCATTCGAAATGAAACAGGCATGCCCGTCCATATAGCGGAAAGCCCTCTAGACTGCGTTGCTATAGGAACGGGGGAAGCCCTAGAAAATATAGATGTATTAAAGAAGACATTGTTCAGAAGTGATAAAACGAATTAAGTGGTGATGGCATGTCCTTATTCAAAAAATATAGGAATAGAATAATAGTGACTACGGTTGCTATTATTCTAATCATAGTAATTGGGCTCACCAATAAGGATAGGGCATCCCTATCCATGGGTGAGAGGTTTGTGGGAAATATCTTGACACCGGTACAGAAGGTATTCTATGGAATAAGCCATAGAACCATAAACCTATTAGGGGATTTAAAACATATAGGCGGGCTAAGGGAAGAAAACAAGAAGCTTAAACTAAAGGTAGCTGAATTGGAAGATAGCAATAGGCGCTACGAGGATCTGATAGGTAAGTCCCCGCATCTTAAGGAGGAGGCGGAACTACTCAAAAACACCCTCTATAGCCTTAAGCCAGCCAATGTAATAGGAAAGGAACCAGGCAATTGGTTTGATAGATTTATAATCGATAAGGGATTGAAGGATGGCATAGCCAAAGGGGATACCGTGATACAGGGTATAACTAAGGATGATAATGTGATAGAAGAAGGTATGGTTGGTAGGATAATAGAAGTTGGAGATAATTGGGCAAAGGTTATCTCCATAATAGATGAAAACAACAAGATATCCTTCAAATCGATCAGAACCCAGGATGGCGGAATAATATCTGGAAATATAGATGGTAGGCTCAGTGGCTATCTATTTGATGCCAAGGCCGATGTAATCAAGGGGGACAAACTATTTACATCCGGTTTAGGGGGTATATTTGTAAAGGATATATATATAGGTGAGATAGTAGAGGTGGAGAAGAGGGACGAGCAGCTGATGAAGAATATCATCATCGAGCCTGCGGTGGATTTTAAAAAGATACACAGGGTGTTCATAATACCGAATGAAATAGTAGAGGGATTGAATTGAATACATTTATAATAGTTCTGCTCATATTATCCAACTTCATATTGGAGACTACCCTATTTCCCCATTTCAATGTATTTAGAATCCTACCCAATATGGGCCTAGTCATAGTGGTATCGGTAGCTATATTGAGGGATAGGAAGACTGGGAGCATAGTAGGATTGACGGTAGGATTATTGCAGGATACCATATTTAGTGGGGTAATCGGGATAAATGCATTCATATATTTCTTTTTGGGATATTTTGCGGGAATGGCTGGAAGTAAACTATCTAGGGATAATGTTCTGACACCCTTCATACTTACCCTTGGTTCCACCATAGCATATCATCTTTTCTACAATCTATTTATGTTTTTCCTAAACTATAATATAGGCTTTTCAACTTTTTTCAAGGAGATAGTATTGATGGAGATGATCTACAATAGCATAATAGCTATATTCATCTGTAGATGGTTATCCAAGATTTTTATAGTTCCTACCGTAAGATTCAGAAGGAGATAGAGGTGAATCATCCATGAATTTATTCGATAAGATTAAGGATAGATATAATATATTGACGATAATATTGGTGATAGTTATGTTGGCCTTATCCTTCAGGCTAGCTACATTGACTGTAGCCCAAGGGGATTATTATAGGGATATTGCCGATAATAAAAGGCTGAAGGAGATATATGTAACGGCTCCAAGGGGGGAGATAAGGGATAGAAATGGCAAGATATTAGCTGAAAACAAGCCCAGCTTTACGGTTCAGGTGCTTAAGGATGAACTGAAGAGCGTGGAGAGGGACGAAAAGAATCGAATATTATTGCAATTATCTAGATTATTAGAGGAGGATGGGGTCATATATGTAGATGATTTCCCCATCGAATTGAATGTATTTCAATATTCCAAGGAGGAGATATACTCCAGAGAGAACATATCACCCATGGATAAGGTTATCAATATGATAATCGATCATGGGTTACTTCCCGATATATTGGACACATACTATGTGAATTCAGAGTATGAGGACCACTATCAGTTTATAACCATGAATAAGGCCATTCACGCCCTTGAGCATAAGGGAATAGACGTGCCCATGGAGGCTACATTGAATTCCAACGGTGTCCAACTGGCATTCGATGACAAGAAGAAGGATATTGGGGCCTGGAAGGCAAGCCATGGGATAAATCCAAATGCTACGGCTAGACAAGCTCTTATAGCCCTGATAGACAATGATAAGACCATAATTAGGAAGATAATAGATCATTCCATATCTAGGCAGTTGACATATAAGATCCTGAAGAAGAGAAACCTAACCAATGACCTGGAATTAGTAGAGTATTCCCTTTCCCATGATGAGGAATACCTACAGCAGAAAAGGGATTTGATGAAAAATTTTGATAAGATCACCTTTGAATCCAAAGCAAAGGATGATTTTGTAAATATAATCATATCCACATCGCTGCAGGATCTATTGGAGAGGGTTGTGGAGGTGGAAAACAATAGGGGTAAGAAGGAGAAGGTGATCCCAGGAAAGATCCTATTAGAGCATATGGAGAGCAAGGGATTGGAATCACCAGTGCAGATTCAAATCGATAGCGATGAGGATACCGTACTCTATACCTATAAAAGTGGCAAAGGGGGGGATGAGGAACCCATAAAGGCTTTGATCGAGCTGGCCCAGGATGAGGGGATACTAAAGGATTTTATCACCAGCGATGATATAAAGGGAATAGCCCAGGAGACGATGCTCGGAAATGGCATCAATCCGAAGATATCTATATCTAGATGGGCATATATATCCCAGGCCAATAAAAAGGATTGGCTGAAGAGGTTTAAGATCCCCGAAGAAGATGATGGGGAGAATATCTTCCAGAGCCTAAAGAGCCATTTCAACATAGAGGG
>JAAYRM010000138.1 GCA_012518745.1 Tissierellia bacterium | reverse complement strand
ATGTTTTAAACCAGCGAATGGGACTTTTGAGGTTGAAGACCGAAGATAATCCTACATATATAAGGACCGATATAAACCATAATCAGAGGTATTTTAAATCCAGAGGACAGGGCTCATCTCAGCAGAACCTAAGAAAGACGGATATCTTAAACTATAGAATTAGCCTACCTACTCTATCGGAGCAGCAGAAGATAGCTGACTTCATATTAAGGATAGATGAGAAATTGAAATTACATCGTAAGCGAATAGAGGTATTGAAGGAATATAAGAAGGGCATGCTGCAGGGTATATTCAATCGCAAGATAAGATTCCAAGACGATGATGGTGAGGACTATCCTGAATGGGAGGAGAAGAAATTTAAAAGCACCTTATCCAAGATAATAGATAATAGGGGGAAAACCCCTCCGACCCAGGAAGAGGGAATCCCATTATTGGAAGTAAACTCCTTGGGTGATTCCAAACCGAGGTATTCGGAAGTTAAAAAGTATGTTTCTCAGGAGACATATGATAACTGGTTTAGGGATCATATAGAGCAGGGGGATTTGCTATTCAGTACGGTGGGCAGAACGGGTGCGGTATCGATACAGGATGATGAATATGCTGCTATAGCACAGAATATAGTAGGCTTTAGGTTTGAAAATCATAACCCCATGTTCATGTATTATATGCTATCCAATTTTGATAATTGGAAGAAGATAAAGAGGATAGAGATGGGAGCAGTCCAGCCCAGCGTCAAGGTAACGCAGATGATCCTATTGAAATTTGATATCCCATCCCTCCCCGAGCAGAATAAAATAGCCAAATTTCTATCTATCTTGGATAAGAGGATGAAATTGGAAGAGGAAAAGTTAGCGGATTTAAAACGGCTTAAAAAGGGTCTAATCCAGAAGATGTTTATCTAGGATAATAGGTTTTAGTTTGGCAATATTTACATTCCGTGTATAATAGATATATGTCTATTATAAAGGAGCTTAATATGTTTCAATTGATGCAGGAGATTAAGAGGGAATTATTAGTTATACTAGTAGCGGCCATGCCCATATCCGAATTAAGAGGGGCAATACCCTTGGGGATATCCTTGGGGCTTAGTCCCATACATAGTACCGTCATAAGTATATTGGGTAATATAATAATTGTACCCATTCTGTTGAAGGTATTGATGCCCATTATGGACTACTTTGAGGGGACTTTTTTATTTTCCTCTACCATAGGATGGCTAAAGAGGAGGACCTTGGATAGGACCAAATCCACCATAAGAAAATATAGCCTGCTTGGACTATTCATATTGGTAGCCATACCGGTACCAACAACGGGAGCATGGACTGGATGCATAGCTGCATCCCTATTGAAGATAGATTATAAGGATGCTTTAATAGTAATATCCCTTGGGGTATTGGCATCGGGATTGATAGTCTCAACTATAAGCTACCAAGTATTTATGTAGCTAATTATGTGAAACGGTGCTAGGCACCGTTTTTTGATTGCCGTTATAAGGATAGGGCAAGATATTTAAAATAGATATACCTATAGGCGTCACTTCGGTAGAAATAGTTGCACTTACCAATATAATGCTATGCCATCTGCAATTATAT
>JAAYRM010000137.1 GCA_012518745.1 Tissierellia bacterium | reverse complement strand
TATCCTGATTATGATATTCGGATATCGAAGGTCATCAGGGATAGGTTGGATATCAGGGATGAAAAGGATGTGGCCATATATTCCATAGTGGTGGTTCCAGAGGATATGGAAGATATGACCGCTAACCTATTGGGCCCTGTGATAATAAATATAGATAAAAAGCTAGGCAAGCAGATAATATTGGATGATGATAGATACTCCACTAAATATTATATATTCCGGCAGCAGAATAATATAGAGGATGGGAGTGGGCAATCATGCTGATATTATCTAGAAAGAAGGATGAATCCATAATAATAGGTGACAATATAGAGGTAAAGGTCCTGGCTATTGAAGATGGTAGGGTGAGTATAGGTGTGGATGCCCCGAGGGATATGGATATATTTAGGCATGAATTATACCTATCCATAGAGGAACAGAACTTAGAGGCGGCAAGATTAAAACCAGATATCAAAAAAATCAATCAGTTTTTAAAGACAAGAAAATAAGACAGGGGGCTGAATGTGATGGGGAATGAAAACGGTAAAAATTGGTTCAGCGGGCATGGCTATTGGAATATCCTGATGATGGATGAGGATAATTTCAGCCATATTATGGTCAAGGAAATGGTTAAGGATATCAAATTTCAGGATAGATCATTCAGGGTGCTCAGCGCCTATTCCAGCGAAGAGGCATTGGATATACTATATCGGAAGGAAGATATAGCGCTGGTGGTATTGGACCCCTTCACCGAAGGTGATAGCTGTGGTTTCGAATTGATCGAGGACATAAACCAGGCCATAGGGGATTTGGCGACCAGAATAGTGATAATGACCAATAGGCGGAGTAATAAGTTTAAGATGAAGGCCGTGCTCAACTACGGGGTGAGCGGGTATGAGCAGAAAACTGCTATATTATCGGATAAATTTCTAACCGTAATAATTCCCATAATCAAATCCTATAAGGATATTATACATATAAATAACAATAAGAAGGCCATGAGACAGATAGCATCATCATCGACTGATTTGCTAGAGGCCCATTCCGTAGAGGAATTTATGAGGCAGACATTCTATCATCTGAGTACCTTTATAAATATATGTATGGAGGATGGGGGATGTAGCATACATGGCATGGGTGGAATCAAACCACTGGATGATGATTATTTCGATGTAGTGGTAGGATTCGGGAAGTACGAGCAGTATGTAGGCAGGCCGATGTCAGAGGTACTGAACAAAAGAGACTTGGGGATGTTCAAAAGGGCAAGGGAGATGAAGGAACCATTCGTGGGCAAGGATAGGTATATAGCGTATTGCAATAGCCCCAATGGAATGGAAGGGATAGTTTTCATAGAGGTAAAGGGCGATTTGAGATGTATAGATGGGGAGCTATTGGATGTATTTCATAAAAACATATCCGCAGCCTTCCAGAACCTATGCCTAAATACGGAGATAGAGGAAACCCAGAGGGAATTATTATATATATTAGGAGAGGTTACCGAGGCCAGATCCGAGGAGACCGGAAACCATGTGAAGAGGGTCTCGCTATATAGTAGGCTATTAGCCGAGCAATATGGGTTGGATCAGGAGGATATAAGGCTTATTGACATGGCAGCACCTATTCATGATGTGGGGAAGGTAGCTATCTCAGATAAGATACTCATGAAACCAGGTGGGCTCTCCCCAGTGGAATTCGAAGCGATAAAGGCGCATACTACCGTAGGATATAATCTGCTGAAGAATTCCAATAGGAAGGTATTGAAATCAGCAGCCATAATAGCCCATGAGCACCATGAACGCTACGATGGTAAGGGGTACCCCAGGGGATTGAAGGGGGAGGATATCCATATATTTGGGCGGATAGCCTGTGTGGCAGATGTATTCGATGCCTTGGGTTCTGATAGGGTATATAAGAAGGCTTGGATAGTAGAGGATATACTGAATTATTTTCGCCAAGAGAGGGGAAAGCATTTCGATCCCAAATTGGTGGATATACTGTTCGATAATCTAGACAAGTTTATGGAGATAAAGATGAGGTATTCCGATGAGGTGGAACCCCATGTTACTGAGAATGGGATGCAATAGATTCCCGTTTTAAAATAAAATACTTTTATAAAAGGCTAAAGTTTTTTGGACAAGTATACGATAATAGATGTGAGAGGTAAAAACCTTTGGCCAAAGGTTGTATATTTTAGGCAAGGATGCCAAATTTAAAATTTCAAGGAGGAATGAGTAATGAGAATTAACACAAATATGATGGCTCTAAATACCAATAGGGCCCTAGGAATCAACAACGCGGGAACAGCTAAATCCCTAGAGAAGCTATCATCAGGATTTAGAATCAACCGTGCAGGGGACGACGCAGCAGGATTGGCAATATCCGAGAAGATGAGAGGTCAGATCAGAGGATTGGATATGGCTTCCAAGAATGCCCAAGACGGCATATCCCTAATTCAGACAGCAGAGGGTGCATTAACCGAATCCCATGCTATCCTTCAGAGGATGAGGGAACTAGCAGTACAATCGGCTAATGATACCAACGTTGATGTGGATAGGGGCGAAATACAGAAGGAAGTAAACCAGTTAGCAGAGGAACTTACGAGAATTGCCGATACTACTCAATTCAACACCCAGGACCTACTAGATGGAAGCTTTACCGCTAAATTCCATATAGGAGCAAATGAAGGACAGAATGTAGATTTAGCGATTGAGGCTATGGGTGCGGAAGCATTAGGGGTGAATGGAGCTGATGGGGATGCTGGAATTGCTGTCAATACACAGGAATTTGCAGATGCAGCAATAACCACTATAAATGCAGCCATAGAAACAGTTTCCGCTGAAAGATCCAAACTAGGTGCACTACAGAATAGGCTAGAGCATACGATTAAGAACCTAGATAATACATCTGAAAACCTACAAGCTGCAGAAAGTAGGATAAGAGATGTAGACATGGCAAGAGAGATGATGGAATTTACTAAGCAAACTATATTGCAACAAGCTGCAACAGCTATGTTGGCTCAAGCTAACCAGGCTCCGCAAACAGTATTACAATTATTAAGATAATTGGAAGATGGATACTCAAAAGGGTCAGGGGATTTTCCTCTGGCTCTTTTTGTATTGATTAAATGGAATATGTAAATTAATTAGGATTCATATGCTTAGCAAAGATAACCCCATTCCATTGGTTATATTGGAATATTAGTGATATAATAAATATTAAATGTGAGCTTTGTGCGGAGGGATAAAGATGGGGAAAAATACCGATATATCTAATGAACAGCTATTTGAACTTATCACTGAGATGTATGCTGACATACAGGAGGAATTTAAAGACATAAAGTCGGAAATTAGGGTAATGGGTGCTAAGATTGATCATGATGTTATTCCCAAGGTAAATAGTTTATTCGATGGATATAAACAGAATGCAGAAGAGCTAGATAGGATAGAAGAGGAAGTGTCTAAACACGAGGAGATAATACTCAGGAGAATAAAATGATTCAGAAATACCTGAATATATTATTTACATGGGGGAGATATAAATGAGTAAAAACACCGACATATCTACTGAGCAGTTATTTGAATTCATGACCAAGATGTATGCTGAGATGCAAGAAGGATTCAGCAAGATGCGACAGGGATTCAAGGAAGTGGAGGAAATAAAGAATAGAGTTATTACAATTGAACAGGACCATGGAAAAAAGCTGGATATTTTACTTGATGGATATAAGCAGAATGCAGAAAGGCTAGATAGGATAGAAGAGGAAGTATCTAAACATGAGGAGATAATACTTAGGAGAATAAAATAATTTAGAAACACCTGCATATATTATCTATATGAGGGGGATGGGAATGGATGGAAATATAGAAGGATTATATTTCCCTAGCTAGTCTCCATTGTTCCCTCACTAGCTTTTCCAATGCCGGGCTTGTCTTGGTTTCGGGAAATTCTAAACAGGTATTAAACCAAGATACAGCGTCATCCTTATCGCCCAACCTTCTAGACAACTCCCCAATTAGATATGAGAGTTTGCTATCAT
>JAAYRM010000136.1 GCA_012518745.1 Tissierellia bacterium | reverse complement strand
TAGATGCGGAGAAGGATGTAGATACGGAGGAAGCGGCATTAGCCGGGGCAATGGATATAATTGCAGAGATTATTTCGGATAATGTGGAATATAGGGATATAGTGAGGAATATAGTTTATAAAGAGGGAATATTGAAGGTGGAGGCAATTCAAGAAGATGAAGATTCTCCCTATAGCATGTACCATGATTATGAAGAGCCGATCAAGTCCATAGCCAACCATAGGGTTTTGGCAATAAACAGGGGAGAGAAGGAGAAATACCTGAAGGTATCATTAATTCTTCCAGAAGAGAGGATATTGTCCAAGCTCATATCCAAGGTAATTGTAAACCAGGATTTCTATGGCAAGGCATATCTAGAGGAGAGCTTGGAGGATGGCTATAATAGGCTATTATTCCCCTCCATAGAGAGGGAGACGAGATCCAATTTGACGGAGAGGGCAGAGGAAGATGCTATAGATGTATTTGCGTTGAATCTAGAACCCCTTCTCATGCAATCACCAATTAGGGGCAAGGTGGTGATGGGCATCGATCCGGGATATAGGACTGGCTGTAAGGTGGCGGTTATAGATGATACCGGAAAGCTACTTTCCTATACTACGGTATATCCCACCCCGCCACGGGAGCAGGTGGATAGGACTAAAGAGCAACTGAAGGAGCTTATCCATCAACATGGAGTAGATATAATAGCCATAGGAAATGGTACCGGTTCTAGGGAAACCGAGTTGGTAGTAGCCAAATTATTGGAGGAGCTGGATAAAAGGCTATACTATACCATAGTAGATGAGGCAGGGGCATCCGTATACTCGGCTTCCAAGGTTGGGGAGGAGGAGTTTCCCGACTTGGATGTAACCATAAGGGGAGCGGTATCCATAGGGAGGAGACTCCAGGATCCCTTGGCGGAATTTGTTAAGATAGAACCGAAGCATATAGGGGTAGGGCAATATCAGCATGATCTAAACCAAAATAGATTAGATGAAGCGTTGGAGGGAGTTGTAGAGGATTGCGTCAATAGGGTAGGGGTAGATTTAAATACTGCCAGCCCATCCCTCTTGAGATATGTCGCCGGCATATCATCTAGGGTTGCTATGAATCTGACCAAATATAGGGAGGAGAATGGAAGGTTCATCAGCAGGAAGGAACTCCTAGATGTAAAGGGATTAGGGCCCAAAACATTCGTGCAATGTGCAGGGTTTTTGAGGATACTAGGGGGGGAGGAACCATTGGACAATACGGGGGTACATCCTGAATCCTACCGGATAGCCAGGGAATTATATAAAATGGATCTGGATAAAGTAGATGCTGCCAATCTTTCCAAGGAATTGGATATAGGTCTTATCACCTTAAGGGATATAGTAGAGGAACTAAAGAAACCTGGCAGGGATCCTAGGGAGGAGATGCCGAAGCCTATATTTAGGACCGATGTACTGGAGATGGAGGATTTGCAATTAGGAATGAAATTGATGGGCACGGTGCGGAATGTGGTGGATTTTGGAGCATTTGTGGACATTGGAGTAAAACAAGATGGGTTGATCCATATATCTCATCTATCCAATAGATATGTAGAACATCCTAAGGATATTGTAAAGGTGGGGGATATTGTGGAGGTGGAGATATTGGATATAGACGTAAATAGGGGGAGGATTTCGCTAAGTATGAAGGAATCCAATTAAGGAGGTCGTATCTGATGGGATAAACTTTGATGATTTAATTAAAGGAAATACCCTTATAGGGGTGATGAATTTTAATGACTACGATGGAGAGGCTAGGCCACTGAGGGAATATATAGCCGATTATATCGATGGAGGCGGAGGCATAATATATATATATTCAGGAAGGTGTGGAAAACGAGGTCTGAGGGATCTGGAGGGCATATTGGGTGCGGAATCCGAATCGACATATGGTCCAAATAAAGCCGCATTGATATGTAGGGATGATTATTTCGAAGGGAATACATTTGATATAGACGGGCTTTTAAAAGCAGGGGAAGATGAACTGAACCGGTTATACATGCAGGGATGTAATTCCAGTCTAATATATATAGATATAGATCATACATACGATTTAGCTGACAGGGACGAATTGCGATCTATTTTCAATAAGATAAGGGATGAATTAATAGCCAAAAATATAAAGGTCATATTCAGATATACGATGAGGAATATCAAGCCGAGCTATTATAGTACATTGCTGATGGAACATGAAATTATATTTATGGAGAGGGGGGATGAGCTCAAGGCCCATACGCCCGCTGAGCTATTCGATCAGTTATTGGGCAATGCATGGCATGGATGCGCGAGGTGTAATACATATGAGAAGGGTATCAAGAGGATAGAGCATCTAAAGGCATTGGGGGATATCATGGAAGGAGCGATCCACGATATAAATAATTTACTATCGACCATAGCGGGATATGTACAATTATCATTGTCGATTGGACAATATTCCGAGGTGATGAAATACCTGGATATAATCAATAAAACCGCATTGGATGGTAGAAATGCAGTAGATAATATAAAGGGCTATATACGAGGATCTTCCAACGATGGAAAGAGCTACTATAGTTTCGATGAGATAGTCAATAGATGCATAGTGATGACAAAGTATAAGTTCAAGTCCTCTGTTATCAAGGATGGTAAGGACCTTGCAATAGATATATCCTTAAATTCCAATGCAATGATATATGGCAATGAATATGAGCTGAGGCATTCCCTTATAAACATAATATTCAATGGAGTAGATTCCATGGGGGATTCAGGGGTACTTACTATCAGGACCTATGATCGCGATGGGAGGGCCATAATAGAGATTGCAGATACCGGTAAGGGCATAGCCGATGGGGATATATCCAGGGTGTTTGAACCCTATTATACCACCAAGGGCTCTACCGGCACCGGGCTAGGATTGAACCTAGTAAAGAATATGGTGGAGAATCATGATGGATATATAGAGGTAGTTAGTAAGCTAGATAAGGGTACCAAGTTTATACTATCATTTCCAATAGCGGAGATAGGTGACGAAACGGATACCGATACCAAGAAGAATCTTTGGGGGGCATAGGGCCAGGGAACGTACAAATTAGGAGCATCTACCAGAATTGGTGGGTGCTCCTAATCGTATATACAGGATCGAATAAACAATTGGGTTTTAAACCATGGGATTGGGGGGTAGAATCTAGATAGATGATATAGTTATAAATACCGTATTTATCTATAATAATACTTGAGGGGTGGGAGGATATGAAATTAGGATTTATAGTAAACCCTATCGCTGGAATGGGTGGTAAGGTGGGGTTAAAAGGAACTGATGGACCGGAAATATTAAAAAAAGCTAGGGAGCTAGGGGCATTGCCCGAGGCACCGGATAAGGCTAAAAAGGCCTTGGAACCCCTACTGGATCTTAAAGATAGGCTTGAAATATTTACGTACCCGGGTGCAATGGGCGAAGAAGAAGTGGATGGGATGGGTTTCAAGGTCGAGGTTCTAGGGGCGAGGAAAGAGGAGGTAGGGCCTAAGGATACGGAGGAAGCCGCGAAACGGATGCTAGATATTGGAGTGGATCTAATCCTATTTGCCGGTGGGGATGGCACGGCTAGGAATATATACAATGCCGTGGATACGGGGATTCCAGTTATTGGGATACCGGCCGGTGTCAAAATTCATTCCGGGGTATATGCCAATCATCCGAGGAATGCTGGGGAGGTCGCGTTAAAATTCCTCAAAGATGAGGAGGATATGGAAATTAAAGAGATGGAGGTTATGTATATAGATGAGGAGGCCTTCCGAGGGGGACAGGTGACGGCGAAGCTCTATGGATATATGAAGGTGCCCTTTGAACCGGATCTAGTGCAGAATCAAAAATCCGGTGGAATAGTGGGGGAGGAAGCGGCGTTGGATGGCATATCCGATAAGATAATAGAACAGATGGAAGCCGATGTGATGTATATAATAGGATCGGGGACGTCATTAAGACCCATCATGGATAAACTCGATCTACCCAACACCCTCCTAGGTATAGATATAATTAAGAATAAGGAATTAGTAGCCTCCGATGTGAACGAACAGCAGATATTGGAGCATATAAGGGGTAAGAAAGCTAGGATAATAGTAACCGTCATAGGTGGCCAGGGCTATGTATTCGGTAGGGGTAATCAGCAGTTGAGCGCCAATGTAATCAGGGAGGTTGGCAAGGAGAATATAACCATAGTTGCTACCAAGAAGAAACTCATGTCCCTTGGAAACAGACCATTATTGGTGGATACTGGGGATGATGAGGTGAATAGCGCATTCAACGGATATACCATGGTCAGGACTAGCTATACAGAGGAGGCATTGCATATGGTAAGAGGTCTATAGTCCCTATAGATACCTCTAGCTATCCTATAGGCATTGGATAATCTACACCCATTTAGGGTGTGATCATCCAATGCCTTATTTTTTTGCCAAATTATATACGGGATGAATTACAAAAAGATGACATAAATTCCCCTATAAGGACATAGAAAAGTAGTAAAGAGCTGTAAATAGATATAGGTAGAAGTTCCAGATATTAAATTGATATTGCGCTTAATAATCATATCGAAATTATTGCAATAGGGAATGGGGGGATGATTTGATATGAAGGCTAAATAATAAATCTTTTCTATTAGTTATGAAATATTTCCAAACATTCTTAAAGGGGGATTGAAATAATGTCAGG
>JAAYRM010000135.1 GCA_012518745.1 Tissierellia bacterium | reverse complement strand
TTATGTATTATTCTACTATCTATAAGGGTAGAATAGAAATAGACATTGCTTATGATTGCATGGTCTATAGATACTATATATCGGGAAAAAGCCTAAGTAATACTATAAAATACGAAAAACAAATGTTAAATAAATTTTTATATGATAAGATGGATAGGGAGACTTGAAACTTTATTTCCTAAAGTGAGGGATTTTTGATGAATATTAAAGATGAACAAAGCATTGTAGATAAAAAATTGACAGCGGTTGAATCATTGATTGCTAGAGGTAAGGATGAAAAGTTTCTTACCCACGAGGATATAGAGGATAGCTTGGAAGAATTGGACCTAACCTCTGGAGAGATGGAGGAGATATATCAACATCTTGAAAAAAAGGATATCGAGGTAAGAACCATGCCACCAGAGGAGCAATCCGACAACGTGGAGGAGAAACCCAACCCCAAAATGGCTGTGACGGTAGAGGATCCGGTCAAGATGTATCTGAGGGAGATTGGTAAGGTTGATCTTCTCACAAGGGAAGATGAGGTCGAACTGGCCAAGAGGATAGAGCAAGGGGATGAATTAGCTAAAAGGCATCTAGCAGAGGCAAATCTAAGGCTGGTGGTCAGCATTGCTAAAAAGCATATCGGTAGGGGATTATCCTTCCTAGATCTGATTCAGGAGGGGAACCTAGGCCTTATGAAAGCGGTAGAAAAATTCGATTATACGAAGGGCTATAAGTTTAGTACCTACGCCACCTGGTGGATACGTCAGGCTATTACCAGATCCATCGCCGATAAGGGCAGGACCATAAGAATACCCGTTCATATGATAGAAAATATAAATAAACTCATTAGAATACAAAGACAGTTGGTACAAGACCTAGGTCGTGAACCAACTGCGGATGAAATTGCAGAGCTTATGGATATCGATGTTGACAGGGTTAAGGATATAATGCAGATATCACAGAAACCCATCTCTCTAGAAACCCCAATAGGGGAGGAAGAGGATAGTCAACTAGGCGATTTCGTGGAGGATGAAAATATAGAAACCCCAGTAGAATCCACAACATTCGTAATGCTCAAGGAAGAGCTATTGGGGGTCTTAGAAACATTAACGCCACGGGAGCAGGAAGTATTGATATTGAGATTTGGTATAAACGATGGTAGGACGAGAACCTTGGAAGAGGTTGGCAAGAAATTTGGGGTTACGAGGGAGAGGATAAGGCAGATAGAAGCCAAAGCCCTCCGCAAGCTCAGGCATCCAAGCCGTAGTAAAAAATTAAAAGATTTTCTGGAAGGCTAATTAAGGGATTCACTTGGAAAAGGTGAATCCTTAATTTAGGTCAATCTTCATCATAGAACTCTAGAAATGAATGCTTCTCGCCATCCCTTTCCCATCCCAATACCCTGTCTATGCTAACGTTTTGAGCCGATCTGAATATGGACATATCCACATTGTCGATACTCCCCTTCAATTGCTCTATCAATTCCTTTATCTCCTGCCGCTTGGTTCCAATCTCCTTAGCTGCTACCATGCATGCACAATTTAGAGGGAATATTCCACTATATCTAATAAATCTGCTTATATACTCCTCCTCAACATAGTATAGCGGCCTGATCAATTCTATACCATCGAAATTTTGGGCCCTTAGCTTAGGTAGCATGGTCTTGAAATTGCCAGAGCATAGCACATTTAACAGGATGGTCTCTATTACATCGTTAAAATGGTGGCCCAATGCCAATTTATTGCATCCCAGTTCCTCGGTTTTGCCGTATAGTGCTCCTCTTCTCATCCTGGCACACATATAGCATGGATTATCCTTGGCCATCCTCTCCGCTACCTCAAATATTCCGGATTCATATATATGAATTGGGATATTGAGGTATTTGCAGTTTTCCACCAATAATTCCTTTATATCTGGATGATAGCCGGGATCCATGGCTATAAACTCCAATTCGAAATTGAAATTACCATGACCCTGTAATTCCTGAAATAGCTTGGCCATCAGCAGGCTATCCTTGCCACCTGAAATCGCTACTGCTATCCTATCCCCATCTTGAATCAGCTCGTATTCCCTTATAGATTTCATAAATTTATTCCATATATTCTTCCTATATCGCTTTACAAGGCTTCTTTCTATGCGGAATAGGGGTTTTTTTTCACCGGAGGAAGTTATTATATTACAGCTCTTCTGAATCAATTCATCTTGTTTTTTGTTCATATGATCACCCCATTGTGACTTTGTTAAACTTCATATATCTTATAATAAAAAGGATATGAAAGCAATTCGCCCTATAATCGTTGCAATTTTTCTCTTATAATATGCCATATCTGGGTATATTGTATAATATATGCAGAGGGGGTATCCAATGGCTAAGGAAATATTTAGATTATTGATATATAGTGCTGAGAATTCATTTATACAGGTTACCGTTTTCGTAGGTGCCGTTCTATTGTTATTTGGGTATGTAAATTTTAAACAATCCGGTAATCTAGTTAAAAAGATAGAGCAATCCAAGCGCGCACAGCCCATAATAGGTGCTCTATTGGGGCTGACTCCGGGATGCGGTGGCGCAATATTTATAGTCCCCCTATTCCCGAAGGGGACCGTTAGCTTTGGCACCATAGTGGCCACATTGATCGCTACCATGGGCGATTCTGCCTTCGTGCTTATGATTGCCATGCCCTTGCAATACCTATTGGTAAGCCTACTATCCTTTATAGTCGCCATTATAACCGGCTATATAATAGACTATTTTGATTTTGGGAAGGGCCTACTGGAGAAGATAAATAAGCGAAGGGCCAGCAAGGAGGATATTAAGTCGAGGCATCGTAGAAAGGATCATAGTTTACAGGGGAAAATTTTAACCGGGATGGGCCATGATTCAGACCATATAGCCCATATTGGCCATAAGGAGGGGGATGAGATAGATCTCATACTCCATCATAATATCAGGGGTCATCAGCCCATAGACACCATTGGATATAAATTGACCCATAATGTATATATGATCTATTGGATAGCCATATCGATAGGCCTTATACTTGGGATCTTGGATCTGTTTCAAGTAGATCTAAATGCGATGATCATACCCAACCTCGGTACGATAGTTGGCTCGCTAGGAACCCTGCTTTCAATAATAATGATGATTGCAAGCAATAAGTTCATTCAAAGTGATACCCACGAGGAAACCGAATTGAAGACACTATTCCTGAAGGAAACCATAGTACATAATGCCCAGGAGACGGCCTTTGTGGCTACATGGGTGTTCATAGCATATTTCGTATACGAACTATCCGTATTGGGCTTGGGCCTAGGTGATTATATGGCAGGTGAGGCCGTGATCATGGAGTTCCTATCCCAAACAGGCCTAACCTCGGTGCTATTGGGTGCGCTTATAGGCATCATACCCGGATGTGGCCCCCAGATTATATTTGTAACCCTATATACAAGGGGTGTACTACCATTTTCAGCCCTATTGGCTAATGCCATATCCCAAGATGGGGATGCATTATTTCCATTAATAGCGCTGGATAAGCGATCAGCAGCATGGTCTACTGTATTCAATACCATAGCAGCTTTAGTTGTGGGGATATTCGCCTATTTTATAGAGGTCAATCTCTTTCCATAATATCTACAAATATACCCTCTGGTTCCGTAGGCTTATCCTGTTCGTCTTTGGTTAATTCTTGATCCTCCCTTTCCAATGCCTCTTTTAGCAGACTCAATAACTTTCCGCTTTCAATATCCTTGGGCCTAACCCCCATGATATTGACAATTGTCCCCTCATCCTTGAGGAATATAGAATACTTTTGAAATCTACATCGACTCTTCTTGAATATATCATGGGCATCTACTAGGATGGCTGAGGCCTTATCTAGGGTTGGATTTTCCATACCTATATCTATCATTACCTCTGTGGGTATGGATAACTCCCTATCAAATTTCATATCCAATTCCAATACTTCTCTGGGGTTCTCATATACCTTTTCATCATAGGAAACCCATGTGCTATTCTCCTCATATCCCAAATCATTGGCAACCATATCCGTCACGAGGTTGCTATATTCCTTGGACAGCCTGCCTAGGGTATTCCACATCCCAAGAACATCATCTTCATAGCTATCATAATATACATCTCCACCCCTATAATTGAT
This sequence comes from Tissierellia bacterium, assembly GCA_012518745.1. GTDB lineage: Bacteria > Bacillota > Clostridia > Tissierellales > Tepidimicrobiaceae > DUNJ01. The sequence goes on along the minus strand of JAAYRM010000135.1, from coordinate 1,495 downwards.
ATAGAAATTGGTATCTATGCTGGTATTGGATCTCGCCTTTGATACATAGGAGCCATCCTTGAAATTATATACAGGCTTTTCAACCTCAAGCCCCAATGAAGCATATTTTTCCTCCACGTATCGATCTATAGCCCTCCCCGCTATCCCAGCCGATATGGGATTCCCTACAAATGCATTGGTAATAAGCAATATACCGAATATCAATGCGATGGCTATAGCCCCGGCCAATTTTCTAAATATCCTATTATCCTTCTTCATTCTTATCCCCCTCTCCCCCAAAGGCAAAGCGAAGTAATCCAAATATGACTACACCCAATGCCATTAAACTGATGTAGAACATTCCATAGATTGCCGATCCATATAGAACCCCCCAGGTGAATTGATTGGTGATTATAAAGTACAGTACCTGCCCTACATAGCTCAGTACAAAGACTGCAATGAAGCCTATATGCCATCTACCCCTCAATACCTTAATAGATAGGCCACCTAGAATGGGCATTATTATAAAATTATAGAATTGCCCCATAGAGCCGGTGAGGGCCACACCTATAATCGCGCCCAATATGAGTACCGCCATCTGGGTGATGAAGATATTTCGTTTTATGGAAGCTATTATGTTTTCATCCTCGATGGATAGGCCATCCAATTCCATCGGATTGAGGGCATCGAACTCCTGTCGGCATGCCTCACAATCCTCTATATGCCCCATTACCATATCTACGCTATCCCTATTCGCTACGCCATCCCTTACAAGGGGTATCAAATCGCATATTATATCGCATGATACTTCCTTCAACTCAATCCCTCCTCATCGAGCATATCCTTAATCCATCTCTTGGTCCGAAAATCTATGACCCTTGCTGAATTTTCCCTTATGCCAACCCTTTCGGCAATCTCCGCGAAACTATATCCCTGGATTCTCATGCCCACTATCTGTTGTGTGCGTCGATCCTTCTGCGATAATAGGCGTTTAATCCTATCCAACTTTTCTATCGACACCAGCCTTTCATCTACCGAATCCGATATATATAATCTTAAAAGGTCACAGTACTCAACTGTATACCTATCCTTTTGAATATTCTGAAGCCATATATTTCTGGCTATACCGAATAGCCATGTCTTGATGGATGATTGCCCTTTAAACCTTTGAATAGATGTAATGGCATTTATAAACGTTTCCGATAATAGATCCTCTGAAAGTACGGGGTTCCTAGTCAATGATAGCAGGTATCTATATATATCGTCTCTATAAAACATATACAATTTTTCTATTTCCTTCACCGACATCCCCCTTTCATATATCAGTCATATATTCTGCTCAAATGTTACATGTTTTCCCTAAATAGATAAAAAACAAAGGCCCAATATTAGGCCTTTGTTTTTTTATCTATTCTATACCCAAAAGTTTTTCTACCATCTGCCTCATATCTTCCTTATTGCAATTGTTTTTATGAACTATAGGCCTTCCCTTTAGGGCGCTGATCGCCTGGGGGAG
>JAAYRM010000134.1 GCA_012518745.1 Tissierellia bacterium | reverse complement strand
CTTTTGCTCTAACCCGACAGCTAACCTCGTAGGCGTTTAAAGGGAGTTATATCGTGCTAATTTATTCTAGGCTATGGTACTCCATAGTTTATTTGTTGCCATTTTTAGTACCAAGATGTTCTTCTCTCTTTAATATAATGTAATTTTACGATTGCTAAATGCATTCATTAGGTAAAATACTAGATATTAAAGGAAGGTGTAAAATGATGAAAAAGGTAATGAGTTTATTATTAGTAATTTCTCTAATTGCCCTAGGAGTAGTTGGTTGCTCCGGGGGTTCAGGTGGGAAAGGTAAGATCGTATTTGCAGATGCGGGATGGGAGAGCAATAAATTCCATAATGCGGTGGCAGGCTTTATAGCTGAAGAGGTCTATGGATATACCTGGAGTGAGGTCCCTGGTTCCACGGCCGTAATGCATGAAGGCCTGATAAAGGATGAAATAGATATTCATATGGAGAACTGGAGCGACAATATCCCCTCCTATGCGAAGGATTTAGCGGATGGTAAATTTCAGGAATTAGGTATAAATTTCGACGATAACTACCAGGGGATATATGTTCCTAGGTATGTTATAGAGGGAGATGAGGCCAGGGATATTGAAGCTTCCGCCCCTGATTTAAAATATGTTTGGGATTTGAAGGATTATCCCGATGTATTCCCGGATGATGAGGAGCAAGGTAAGGGTAGAATATATGGGGCCATTCCCGGTTGGGAAGTGGATGAAATAATGCATAGAAAATATCTCCACTATGGTCTAGATGATAATTTTGTTTATTTTAGGCCCGGGTCGGATACGGCCTTACAGACGGCGATTATTTCCGCTTATGATAGAGGGGAGCCAATTGCAGCATACTATTGGGAACCAACTTGGTTATTGGGCCTATATGATATGGTACTATTGGATGACGAGCCCTTTGATGAAGGGACATATCTAGATGGCGAAACCGAATTACCGGCGGTCAAGGTAACCGTAAGCACAAGTAATAATTTTGCGGAAGATGAAAATAATAAAGAGATGGTCAAGTTCCTTAGCAATTATAGTACATCGAGCGACCTGACATCACAAGCCCTAGGCTATATGCAGGAAACGGATAGCGATTATACCGATACCGCTAGATGGTTTTTGAAAGAACATGATGAGCTATTGGATGAATGGTTGGATCCAGAGGATGCCGAAGCTCTAAGACAAATTTTAAATGATTAGGGGGCAATAATATGGATTGGTTATATAATTTTCCATTAGAAATCCCAATAAATCTTAAAGCTATAGATGATGCAGTAAGGGCCTTTAGCATCAAACACGATACGTTTTTTGGTATTATCACGAAGGGATTGACTAGTTTTGTCAATTCTATCTATAGTATTCTGGATACAATACCCTGGTTTATATTAATCCTTCTAGTGTTTATAGCAGGTTGGAAACTGCTGGATCAGATTAGCAAAGGATTATTATACGGTGGTTTGCTATTCCTTACAGGTGTCGTAGGTTATTGGGATCTCATGAATGAAACCCTATCGATAATAATAGCATCTGTAATCATTTCACTGATATTAGGATTCCCCCTTGGAATCCTAATATCAGCTAGCGATAGAGCGGATAGATTTATGCGTCCTGTACTGGATACAATGCAGACCATGCCTGTATTTGTCTATTTAATCCCGGCATTATTATTCTTTGGACTGGGTAAAGCGCCAGGGGTTATAGCAACTACCATATACGCTGTGGTTCCTATGATACGGCTCACCAATCACGGAATCAGGCAGATCGATGAAGAGGTTATAGAAGCATCAATAGCTTTCGGATCGACTAGGATTCAATCCTTAATAAAGGTGCAGATACCCCAAGCCCTTCCAACCATAATGACTGGGGTTAATCAAACCCTTATGATGGCAATTTCAATGGTTGTAACCACCTCCATGATCGGGGCAACAGGCTTAGGCATGGAGGTACTGATAGGGGTCAATCGAGTAGAAATTGGAAGGGGATTGGTATCTGGTACCGCTGTGGTGATCATAGCGATCATCCTCGATAGATTAACCCAAGGCTTTGTTCAACAAAGTGAGGTGAATACCGATGAATGATAATAGTCTGCTGAGCCTAAAAAATGTATCTAAACTATTTGGCTCGGAAAAGAACAGGGCTTTAAAATTAAAGAGATCTGGAGCAGATAAGGATACAATATATGAAAAAACAGGAGTTACTGTAGCCCTCTGGGATGCTACCTTTGATATAAAGGAAGGCGAGGTCTTTGTAATAATCGGCCTATCGGGTTCTGGTAAATCTACCCTGGTACGATGTTTCAACCTGCTGAATAAGCCTACATCAGGCCAGATCTATTTCCAAGGCAAGGATATAAACAAATTTAATAGGGAGCAGTTAAATGACTATAGAAGAAATAGAATATCCATGGTTTTTCAACAGTTTGGTTTGATGTCTCATAGAGATGTGTTGGGAAATGTGGAATATGGTTTGGAGGTTAAGGGATTATCTAGGGATGAGCGTTGTGAAAAGGCCAAGGAGATGATCTCCATGGTCGGTCTAGATGGATATGAAAACGAACCCATTACCAGCCTTTCAGGGGGAATGAAACAAAGGGTGGGCATAGCAAGGGCATTGGCTAATGATCCAGAGGTATTGTTAATGGATGAACCCTTCTCCGCTTTGGATCCCTTGGTTAGAAAGGATATGCAATTTGAACTCCTAACGATACAGAGGAAATTGAATAAGACAATAGTATTCATAACCCATGATATAGATGAGGCCTTTAAATTAGGCGATCGTGTGGCTATAATGAAGGATGGGGAAATTGTACAGATTGCAACTCCGGAGGAGATGAGCGAGCACCCCGCAGATGACTATGTCAGCCAATTCATAGATGATGCCGATAAAACTCAAGTTATAAGCGTCAGGAATGTTATGATTACGCCGAATAGCATAGTTAGGCTAGGGGGTAACCTTAACCATGCAATCAATACCATGAGAACCCATGGGGTTTCTAGTGCGTATGTAGTGGGCGAAAAGATGAAGTTGCAGGGCGTAATTACCATCGATGATGCCATTCAGGCCCGGAAAGAGGGGCTGACCATATCGGATGTATTGATTAGGGATATAAATACGACATCTCCAGATGCCCTATTGGTAGATATAATGTCTATGGCGACGCAGACCCCATTTCCGATAGCGGTGGTAGACGAAGAAGATAGCCTAAAGGGCATAGTGTCGAAGGTCCACGTTCTTTCATCCATGTTATAAAAAATACGATGGCAGATATTTGCCATCGTTTTCTATTTGCAATTTCTAAATCTAGGTCTGATTATCACCTTTTATAGCTACCAGCATTTTCAATCCTCTTGCCATGAGTTCAATCCTATAGTCCTTCTATGGATTATTGCTCCATTCCTTTTGCTCGATTTAGCTTCCACCTCTACCTCTAGTTCTCTATCCCCCGTTATCATGATCCAATATCCATCCTCACCTATATTCATGGCCTGCACCCTACTGTCTACAATATCCATACGAGTGCCACTGATCCTATTATCATCATAGGTGCAGATATTTATATCCTCGCAATCCTGTATAAATATCAAATCTACCTTCTCTACCCTTTCTCGCCTTATTTCCTTGATCACGGGTCTATTCAGGATTGTGGATAGATGATCTTTGGATTTATATAGAATATCTATATGATTTCCCTCTATCAGAATGCTGTTCCCCCGCAATCCCCCCAGGGTGCTTTTAGCTATTACGGTTCCATCTCCATAATTCGTTCTATATGCCCTTATGGGCTCCCCATCCCTCCATTTCTTACCCATTCCCCTATGCTCCTTTATTTCAAATTCTTTGTTTGTGAAGATACCCTTACCGCCTATGATAAATACCTTCTCCCCATCCTCATTACTCAATCTATTCAAAAAGGTATTCCCTATAGACATTTTTTCTATGGGTACCTCCTTCCTAACTCCATTCTTTTCCCAGAATAGATAATTTCCATACCCATAGCTGGGTAGTAGATCCTCAGCCACCGGAAACATCCTTCTCCATACCTCCATATAGCCTAGGTTGTGGAATAGGTTAGCATATATCATGAATCCAAGTTTCAATCCATTGTATAAGATATTATCCTCCACTCTAGAATAGGGTAACTTCCCCCCGCTCCAAAAATAATATGCATCTACTGCACCTAAATTTGGGGTGCCTATCATGATCAACTTGTCTATATTGGAGGGGATGAAGTATTTTAAATATCCCCTTCCCAACAGGCCCCCTAGACTATGCCCTATTAATATTACTTTTTCACTCCCAGTTTCTAACTTAGCCCTTTCTATATCTGGATATAGATATTTACCTACAGATTCTAAAACAGTCCTCTTCCAATCATAGTAGGATATGAATAGATCTACCCCTTCCACATACCCCATGGAATTCAATAACTCTATAAAAGGCCTATAAACCTTCTCCGCAAATCCAAAGGAAAATTCTCCAGTTCCCCTGATCACATCATCACCCATGCTGCCGAAGAGTCCAGGTATAAATATGATGGGATAATCCATAATATTCATCCCCCCATTTTTATACCAATATATTCAGAATTTTGATGGGGGTGATGATATCCAGGACGGAAATATGTAACTTATTTTCTAAAACCGTATACATTTACTCCATATATGCTATATAATTGGTAATGGAGGTGAAAACATGACTACTAGACAAAGGGGAATAATTTCCGTTATAATATCTGCCACCATATTTGGTATATTGCCGCTAATGTCAAAGATTATCTATAGCCAAGGCTGCAATTCCATTAGCCTTGTATTCTACCGATTTCTATTTGTCCTTCCCGTATTATATATTTTAATCTATAGGAATCCAAATGAAACATTAAAGATAGACAGGGGGGATTTGAAAAAGATCATCTGGGTAAGCCTCCTAGGCCATACCGCCACGAGTCTACTTCTATTTACATCCTACAATTACATACCCTCTGGGATGGCCACAACCATACATTTTACATATCCTGTTTTTGTCATACTCGGTTGTATGATATTCTTCAGGGAAAAGCCTAGCACCATAAAGATGGCTAGTGTGCTCCTCTGCTTTTTAGGCATTATATTATTCTATGATGGGAATGGCGGAATTGACCCGATAGGTATTATTCTCGCCTTTGCTTCGGGTATTACATATGCTTTCTATACCGTCTATATAGATAAGAGTGGCCTTAGTAAGATGTATACTTATAAATTGATATTCTATCTATGCCTAGTTTCAGCCATAATAGTCCTTGTATTTGGCATCGTAACCAGATCATTTATAATCAATATCAAACCGGTTGGATGGATGGTGATCATCGCATTATCTCTATTGGCAGGATTAGGAGGCGTGGGATTATATCAAGTGGGTATAAAGACCATAGGTCCCCAGGATACTGCGATCCTGAGTACATTTGAACCCATAACTAGCATTATAGTGAGCATCCTGGTACTGAAGGAACCCTTCGGAATTAAAATAGCTATAGGGGTTGGACTGATCCTAGCGGCAGTTATATTGATATCCATATTTGAAGATGAAGAACAGTTAAGCGAGGGGGTAGATGATCCATAATAATCTCTCCCCCATCAAAACCATTCCCTTAGTGGCCCTATCATTTGGCCATTCTTTAATTCCGAGCTTATATCCGATCCAATTAGATGAAGACCATGCCTGTGGAATTATACGGCCCTAGATCGTGGATACTATACTATTAAAATCTTTCACCATATCCCTGGCCCTGTCCTCCCCAATTTCCTCCATGCTCTTGCCCATATCCAAGTAATATTTTCCCAAGAAACCATCTATTCTTTCCTTAAAACTAGAATCTATCCTATTATAAAAATTACCCAATACAAACGCTATAGCGATGAAGGGTTGTTTCCTAATAAAACTCTGATCTGCTATACCCCCTATATCATACTTGCTACACTGGAATATAGCCTTAAGTGTCACCTCTATCTGATATGCATATTTTTGGGATCCAGACATAAAATCACCTCCATTGAAATTCCCACCCTATAGAATCCTATGCTCATTCCTTTCCTTTAATCTTAAAATTAGCTGGATTGTTTTGATTCTTACCATAGAAACCCAGGGCTATCCTGTAGGGCCCGGGACAACCCGGAGGCAAGAATGCAACCCTATCCCCTGGCCTGATAGTGAATTCCAACCCCTGAACGAATCCATTTACAAATATAACCTCTATCTCATCCAGTGGAATATCCAATCGCTTCGCTAAGTCTTCCCCGGTAATTCCCCCATCCAAAGCAAGATTTACCGGCATTGTACCGAACTTTTCTTTTATATATGCATTTAGGTGTAGGAAACCCCTCAATTCAATGGTGTTTTCCCTTGTTTTTGTCATATGATTTCCCCCCAATATCTGAACAAAAGCCGGACTAGGTCCGGCTTTTGTTTCCATCATATTAGAAATTGAATACCTCATCTATCTCTTCAGGTGTGAAATCCCAAACTACATCATGTGGAGGTAATGGCTCATATTCCATAAATTCTGGCAGGCGATCGTGCGCATTGGTGAATCCGGCCTGTTTATTGAATTCCCGTTCTACCTTGAGTACATCCTCGCCTAATTTATCCACATCCTCTGCTGTTAAAGCTGTGCCATATTGAGCATTTATCATATCTATCATCGCCTGATACCCATCCGGATTATCAGCTATACCAAAGTAGACGAATAGGCACATTCCAGTACTATCTACAGCGGCTGTTCCTATCTGCATAGCACGTGAGTATTCAACTTGATCGTCTTTTTTGAGCGGATCTATATCGGCCCCTATCTTCAATATGTTTCCTGATATACAGTAACCCGCGGTATGATCTGCACCCATAGGCGTTGTTGCATAGGTCAGACCAATTCCCTTAATTGGACGTGGATCATAAGCTGGTATCGCTTGATCTTTTACTACTGGAACCCTGAAAAGACCGCATAGTTTACCAACTATAGCGCATCCTCCTGCAATTATCCTTGCCATAGGTGTAGGCTCAGCCATCTGCTTTACTATTTCAAGAGCAGCCTTACCATCGCCCCAGGGTATTAATCCGCCTTCCATGGCTGTTGCTATCGCTACGGCGATCTCAATGCTATCAACCCCTACATCATCCATTTCCCTATCGATATATGCTATTGCATCCAGATCTTCTATTCCCGCATCTGCCCCCAAGCCCCATATGGTTTCATATTCGAAACCGCTTGTTATATACTTGCCCTGTTTATCGGCATACCATTGCGAGCATCTGATGACGCATCCCCTATGGCATGCATGGGATACCATACCCTCGCCCTCGCGTTCTTTAATGGTGGCGCTTAGCGTTTCCCCTGATATATTATCTGCGTGTTCAATGCGTCCCTTGGTAAAATTATATGATGGGAACGCACCAGCCTCATTGATTATATTGACTAATACGTCGGTTCCAAATTCTGCTAACCCCTCTCCGGCAACCGGGTGATCTAGCAATGCCTTGGAGAATACCCTAGAGGCCTCTCTAAATTTATCTAGATCTATTACCGGCACCCTCTCCGTATCCGTATCGTCGATAACGATTGCCTTGACCCCCTTCGAACCCAATACAGCGCCTAAGCCTCCACGCCCCGCACTACGTAGATTCGATTCCGGATCCTTAAAGGATATATTGGCCGATGGCAACCTATATTCACCTGCTGGGCCTATTAAGGCCATACCAACTTCATCCCCATATCTTTCATTTAATACCTTAACTGCTTTATAATTACCACATCCATCTAAAACTTCGCTTGGTGCATCCTCAATAATAACCTCATCTTTGTCAATCCTTATAACATAGAACTCCTCATCCTCAGGCATGCCTTCGATAATTAGCGCCTTGATATCCAGCCTTGCCATTTTCTGAGCGAAGGTACCACCCGTATTAGATTCCTTGATACCTCCCGTTAATGGACTCTTAGCCCCAACTGAGAGACGTCCTGAATTTGGAGCCGAGGTCCCACTCAGCAGGCCCGGAGCTAGAACAATTTTATTATTCTTCCCCAGCGGATGACAGGTGGGCTTAACCTCATCATTGACAATATTTGAGGTTAGGCCACGTCCACCTAACATTGCATATCGATCCGGTACATCCTCAACCCTAGTTTCCCGCGTAGTCATGTTCACACGAATAATTTTGTTCATAAAAATTACCCCCCTTTGATTTGGTTAATAACTTCGATACAATGTTCTAAAACCGATGTATCCAAATCCTTTCCAAATACCGGGAGGCATAATGGTTTCCCACTATACCCAATGGATGATATCCATAGTTTTAAAAACCTTAGGAACATCAACTCGGATTGGCTATTATTAAATTCAATATCCATTATAACATAAATTTACAGAATATTAAATAGTTTTTGAATACTTTTTACATTCCGTTTTATTATTCGTGCGTATATTTCTTGGCTAGTAGGCTATAGCTCAACGCATTATCTCGTATAGCCTCCATCTCATCATCATTTATTTGTCTCATTACTGCCCCGGGAACTCCAAGGACTAACGAATTAGGTGGGATCTTTTTCCCCTTGGTTACCATGGCTCCAGCCCCAATTATACAATTATCGCCTATGAATGCACCATCTAATATCACTGCGCCCATTCCAATTAAGCAATTGCTTCCAATCGTACAGCCATGAATTACGGTATTATGTCCCACGACCGTATAGTTTCCTATATCGGTGGGGAACTTTGAATCCGCATGAACCGTTGCATTATCTTGGATATTGGTATTTATCCCTATAGTTATCCTTTCCATATCACCCCTTAGAACAGCTCCATACCATATACTAGAACCTCTACCTATCCTTACATCCCCTATGATCGTAGCGGTTTCCGCTATGAAAACATCACTATCGATATCGGGTAAAATCCCCTGAAATTCTCTAATCATATATCATTCACCTCTATATAGTATACTGGAATTCAATGCATGAAACTATGTCCATACTTCTACTTTGTTCTTCCCCTTAGCTTTAGCATTATATAATGCCCTGTCTGCATATCTATAAGCCACTTCATATGAATTCCTAGTTTTGTTTAGTAATGTCATCCCGATGCTGACCGTTATCTTAATCTTGTGATCCTCGATTATAAAATCATATTTCTCTATACTATACCTTATCTTCTGGGCAATATTCTCTCCCTCTTCGCAATTCGTATTTAATAGTAGTATTGCAAATTCTTCTCCACCGATACGGGATATTATATCGGATTCCCTCAATTGGGATTTTAAAAATGCAGCGAAATTCGCAAGCAGCACATCTCCAATGGGATGTCCGAACTGATCATTGGCCGCTTTGAAATTATCTATATCTAATATCAATAGACATGCCTCATCATCATATCTAACAATTCTAGAAATTTCCTCAGCTATCCTCTCCTCGAAATGTCTCCTATTGATCAATTTCGTTAGAGAATCATGTGTAGCTAAATCTAGCAATTTCTTATTCTTATCCTGTAACATATTCTGTTGATGCCTTATATATTCCCTCTGTTGTAAATTTCTAACGTTATGGCTCCAAAGAACAACGGATAGAAAAATTCCCAAGCCCGTTATGGTTAGTCCATTAACCCTATTGGATAATAGTATCGATGGTTCCGTTTGCATAATACCTATGCCAATGCTATAAGCCATATATCCTGATGAGAATATCAATAGACTGTATAGGGGCCTGATAATGAATATTGCACCAATTGCAACGCATGCGATTAGGAATGGAGTGATGCAATATGTAACGAGCTGATCGACTAATGTTACAGCTAGTCCTACAAATAGCATGGTGAGGATCATGGCATATTGAGTTCCAAGTTTTAGCCAATTATACCCTACTTTCTTTCTTAATTTAAGGGCCATGCCGCCCAATATCAAAAACAATACTAGATGTATAGTATGTATAATCAATAGCCTAACCCTCCATATAGCCTCGCCCCCGCCCACTGCCGATGATTGTGTTAGGAATATAATAATTAGCAGCCTTATGGGTACCGATATGATAGCTAGATAAAATACCCTATTGATATTCACCTGAACTATCTGGTTATTTATCTTTTCGCTTGGTTTAACAATCTTTTTAATGTCGTCTATATATTGAGATATCATTGTCGTCCTATAACCCCTCTCCCCTTTAGCCCTTATATGTTTTTATCCTAGCATTTTCATTCTATGACTATCAAAATGATATGTATACAATATTGTAACACAATACTATATAATATGATATATGGGAGGAGTGATATGATGGCTATTAGTTGCAATGAAATGAAATCTATGGACAGATATGCTATCGATAGCATAGGTATTCCAAGCATCATATTGATGGAAAATGCCGCATTAGAGGTAGTTGCAAATGTTGATCTAGATAGCTCCAATTCCTTTACAATAATCTGCGGGATTGGTAATAACGGCGGAGATGGATTGGCCATAGCCCGGCACCTTATCCTAAAAGAGAAAAAGGTGGAACTATTTATAATTGGTAGATTAGATAAAGGGACTGCGGATTTCCATGTCAATCTTAATATCCTGAATAATATGGGTATAAACTATGTACATATAGCCGATTATGAGACTCTAAATGATTTAAAGATATCCGTAGGCAGTAGTGATCTAACTATAGATTCCATCTTCGGAATAGGTCTAACCAGGAATGTTGGAGGATTGTTCTATCAAACAATTAAAATTATAAATGAATATTCTAGGGATATATTATCCGTCGATATTCCTTCGGGATTGCACGGAGATACTGGTCAAGTATTGGGTATATCGATTAAAGCCAAGAAAACGGTAACATTCCATAGGATTAAAAAGGGCATGGTGGATAATGAAGGTTATACAGGTAAGATAATAGTTGGAGATATTGGGATACCGCAAAAGGTTACCGAAATAATTTTAGGGCAATCCTAGGATACGTTCCCTAGGGTTGCCCTATTGTTTTTGAATATACCCTTTCTAAATATTTATGCATATCCTATATACTTACTAATCCCATAATCCATCGTATCCAGGCCAGAACGGTTGTAGCCCTCCTATAAAAAGTGCTTTCAGATTCTACACCGTGCACACCATTTCTTTTCATAATTTCTACTATATCCCTTTTCCCTATATGTCCATCAAGCTCTATGTATTTTTTAGTAGATTCATTGAACGATGGATTTTTAAGGATGCATTTAACAATCTCCAGATATTTAAATTTAAAATCTTTTTGCATAATACTATTTCCCAGTTCTGTTAATCTATAATATTTTAAATTATTTTCCTCATGTTCTTCCACTAATCCAAGGTACCTACACGAATTTAGATAATAATCAATTTGCCTAGGATCCAAAGAATCGGTGTTAAAATTATGAATTAAGTGTTCCTTAGTATGCATGTCCAACATGAATATCTCCAACATATTAATTATTCTTTCAAATGTATCTGCTTGAGGATATGGTATATCTCGAGGTTCATCCACTATATCGATGGTGTAAAGAATATCTTTAATATTGTCTAGGGTTATTTTTTCGGGCTCAAGCATATATCTATTTTGTTTAATTAAAACTAATGAATTATAATCATTTGGATCTTGAAACTCGTATTCAAAGATATTCCATATATCATTGCTATATGTAAAAAATATTGGTACAACTCTCTTACGTAAATTTAAACTCTTAAACTTATCATGCCATAACCTGTACGGATAATATAGTTGTCTTATAAGAAAATCGCTAGGCACAGAATTCTTAGCTTCAATAATGTATAAGGCCTCTCTTGTTTCATATCCACCATCGATTTCTACCTGTGAATTTTGGACATATACCTCGAATGGGGAATTGATTTTAGTGTTAAAGATATTAAATTTAAAATTCGAACTACCCATTCGTCCACTTAAGGTGTGATTAATTTCTTCAACCTCAAAAAAGTCCATCAAAATTCCAGATAAAAGGGCATAATTTAATGATATAGCTTCACTGTAAATATCAGAAGTATCTATACTGTATATATCTGCTCTTGGCTCTACATAATCGATGGTATCTGTAACAGGAGGCAAATCTTGATAGGCATCAAAGGTAGAAAGAATATATTCACCTCTTTTGGTTGGCAAGATACTTAAATTATTATCCTTAAACAATTTAGGCAAATTACTTCTATGATCAAACTTTGTCATAAGTCTTGCAGTTCTATACCGGTTGATTTCCTTAGAAGTTATCTTATAAAAATTATTTTTTTCAATTTTTCGCAATATATCATAATCATGAAATATTTTACTCCAATTTCTATCGAGTTTAGTCATAGTTTTTTACCAACACCTCCTTAATATCTCCCCTTTTGCTGGCATCTGAATTGATATTTCTCCTAGCATAAACCGGTATAATCTCATATTTATTATAAATCTTATAAATAAATTCAGTAGAAGAATTAGATAATAAAAATCTAACACCTTGTTCATCTAATTTATCACATAAATCCCGTAATCTTAGCTGATCATCCTTATTAAACCCGTTTTTCGCATAACCCGTGAAATTTGCACTTTCGGATATAGGATCATAGGGAGGATCAAAATATACAAAATCCGTATTCTGTATACATTTAAGGGCCTGTTCAAAATCTACATTTAAAATTTCAATATCTATTGAATTAAAATAATAGCTAACAGCCCTTAGCACCTCCTCGTTAATATAATTTGGGTTTTTATACGAGCCAAATGGAGTATTAAATTCCCCCTTGCTATTAACCCTATAAAGACCGTTAAAGCAGGTCTTATTTAAAAATTGTATTCTAGCCGCCTTTTCGATATCAGATAGCGAGTCGTAGTTATCGTTTCTGTCTAATTCTCTGATCTTATAAAAGCTGGCCTTATCATTAGCATATTTATCTTTTTTAAGTTCTTCAATCAATCCTTCAACATTGTGCTTAACTACTTTATAATAATTTATCAGTTCTGGGTTTGTATCATTAACCACCGCATTATCAGGTTTAAAATAAAAGAGCACAGCCCCACCTCCTACGAATGGTTCATAATACCTAGAGAAATCTTTAGGAAAATATTCTTCTATCTGTGGTAGCAATTGTCTTTTCCCCCCAACCCATTTTAATGTAGGTTGGATAAATTTATACATTACCATAAAATCACATCTTTCTTATAGCAGTCAATATTTATATATAATTAGGCGTTCCTAATTATATATAAATATAATCCTGAGCTCTTTTCTATTTTTTAATTTGTAACTTTTAAATCTTTCGATAAGTCCTAGAGATTTTTAACTTTTCTCAAATATAAACAGATATTCATGTGCTATTAGAAAAAAATTGTACTGAGCACTCTTCTCTTTCCAATATCTGGTCATCTCGCAGTTATGCTGATGTTTTATTATAATTTCCTTTAAAGTGAATCCAGCCTTTAAAAACACCTCCATTGTCTGAAATCCTAGAGGCTTTATATTTTTATTCTTTCTAGTATCTCCTATCATTATTGCACATATCTTTCCTTTTTTCAAAACTCTATAGGATTCACCTGCTACATCCTGCATATGTATTAAAAAATCATCTAGACAGTAATTCGATAGATCACCTTTAATGTTTTCGCTGTACTTGATAATATCAGCATAAGGTGGATGCGTACAAATTAAATCTATACTATTATCCTTTATAAAATTTAAATTTCTAGCATCCCCTGTACGCAAATTTAACATCCCCTTCTTCATATTTAGCTCTGAAATGTTTTTACTGGATATTTTTATGGCATCCGGATTGATATCTATTCCTATACCTCTTCTACCAAGTAGTGCTGCTTCCATCAAAGTTGTCCCTCCACCTACGAATTGATCCAAAACTATATCCTGATTTTTAGAATACCTTAAAATTAAATTTCTCGGAACGTATGGGGACCAGTTCCCTCTATACTTACCATTATGATTTGCCCAGGAACCTCTATTAGGGAAGCTCCATATGCTAGTGGTCTCTAATGCGAAATCTTTAAATCCTGAATTGTAAGTTTCCAAATTAGTATACGTAACCATTTGCCACTCCCCCTTAATATAGGATATCTCTAACTTAATTATAT
>JAAYRM010000133.1 GCA_012518745.1 Tissierellia bacterium | reverse complement strand
CTTCCCTTTGTAGAAGGGAGTTCATTTGTGATATCTTCTCTGAATATTCATCCCTATGTTCAGTTAAATTCTGCAGCCTATTATACTGGGGTCCTATTATGAACCTGAATATCAATAGAAATATTATGGATATACCCAATAGGGCCAATAAAAACTTCTCCCTTTTACTCAACGCCCTCGTCGGTTTTGGAATCTTCAATTTCCTCAGCCTCTTCATCCTCACTCACATCCTTTAGATTGATGCTTAGGTTAAACCTATAATATAGATCTTCCTTTGATATGCTGGATATAAACACCTCTTTAAATTTTTCTATCATCTCTAGACTTCTTCCCAATTCTGCTATTGTTTGCCTATCCTGGGCCACCCCAATTATCTCAATATTATCGGAATGCATATTCATAGATGAGAAGAATAGATCCTCGGGAATCCTAGAGGTGATGGCTTTGAGCAATAGATCATCTATAATTCCGACCTCATCCCTTAGCCTTGCATCTATATCCTTTACCTCCTCCAATGAGGCGCCTAGTTCCTCTGTCTGCTCTTCTACTTCCCTTATCTCCTCATACTTCCTATTAGTCAACTCATCTTCTGCGACCGATTTTAGTTTGGCTATCTCATCTGACAATCGTCTTATCCTGATCTGATTATATGTCATATAGGATAATAGCGATAGGGATAGCGCTATTATGATGAAATAATAGATAAGTTTTTCTTCTATTTTAAAACCCTTTTTATCCATATAGGGTTCAAAAAAATTAAAATCCCGCATATCTACACCTCCGCAATTCTGATGATTGAACCTATTGCGTTTATATATAGATGCAATTGATCAATTTCATCTATATTATCGAAGGATTCTATCTTCGTCGTAGCTATATTGAAATCCCTTAAAAACAATTCCTCTATACCATCTATATTGCTATTTCCACCCGTCAATAGGATCATATCAATCCTATTGCCCGATCTCCTAGATAGAAAATATCTAAAGACCAACTCAATCTTTTGATTCAAATCCTCAATGAAGTTCTCCATAATATCCGCATCTGTAGTAGCCGCTTCGACATCCTTGCCCCTATTATCTATGATCCTGCTCACCTGAATACTTCCATCCCTTATTATAGAGATCTTCGTGTTATCATGTCCCATATCCACGATAGCTAGGGTCATGTCCTGCGTAGAGTATTCTCCGTTTAGAACCCCTCCATATCGGATTAGCTTGGAGATGGAATTGGGTTGATAATCTAGGATTACGGGATTTAAATCCAAGTTCTGTAGTAGTTCGAAATGTTCTTTTACCATATCCTTGGGGATAGCAACTACCAGAATATTCAGCTTCTCTACATCGTCCTCAAAAAATTCCTCGACTATCTCAAATTGAATTACATAATCATCTGGGTCTATCGGTATATAATCCTCAAGCTGAAATCTCAGTACATCATCAATCGCATCATCCTCTACCTTGGGGATAAGCACTTCCCTTGTGATTATGGAAGAGTTATTGATGGTTATATGGGTCTTCGTAGCCTTGGCCTTGTTTTCTTTCAACCCCTTGGCAAGGGTATGATGGAGTAGCTCCATATCCACTATATTGCCATCGTCGTAGACTGCAGCTGGAACGGGGATGGTAAAATAATTATCGATCTTCACCCCTTGGCCTTTCATGCGTCCTTCCACAGCCTTCACCTCATATGCACCTATATCCAATGATAATACTTTTTTAGTAAATGGCAGCGATAGCTTCAAATAAGATCATCCCCTTCCTTAACTACCTATAGATATAAATGCTACAGAATTCCTAGATACCAATCCATAATCATATCCCCCCAAAATAGGGTAATCATAAATGCCAAGCAGATAAATGGCCCAAAGGGTATCGCATCTTTCCTGTCCTTTATCTTGAACAGTAAGAGAAATATGGATATAATCGCCCCCAATATAAAAGATAGAAACATATTTAATAACGACCTCCTCAATCCTAATATAAATCCGAGCACGGCGATTAGCTTTACATCCCCGCCACCCATACCACCCTTAGATATGGTGGCTAGGAGCAGGAATATAGAGCCCGATATGATCAATCCTAGGAAGTTGTCCATAACACTGGAGAACATGCCCAGCTGGGCAGATATTATTATTCTATGTAGAACACCCATAGCCAAGATCATTATATTGAATGGATCTGGGATAATTTGATATCGTAGGTCTATCATGCTT
>JAAYRM010000132.1 GCA_012518745.1 Tissierellia bacterium | reverse complement strand
GAACACCAGAAACAATGGATATATATGGCATACCACTGGATCGGGAAAGACCCTCACCTCCTTTAAGGCCAGTCAGATACTGGCTAGCGAGGAGAATATAGACAAGGTGTTCTTCCTGGTGGATAGAAGGGATTTGGATGATCAGACGGAAAGGGAGTTCAACGATTTCCAACCGGATGCCGTGGATAGAACGGATAATACCCGGCAATTAGTCAAACAGATAGAGGATATAATGAACCCCATAATAGTAACCACCATTCAGAAGATGGCTAATGCGGTAAAGGGGGAGAGGTATAAAAAGATAATGGAACCCTATAAGGATAAGAGGGTTATATTCATAATAGATGAATGTCATAGATCCCAATTTGGTAAGATGCATAGGGATATAAATAGGCATTTTGAAAACGGGCAATACTTTGGCTTTACCGGAACCCCAAGGCTGCCGGAAAATAAATCGGAGGATGGGAGGACCACCGCAGATATATTTGGTAAATGTCTGCACCATTATTTAATCAAGGATGCCATCCACGATGGAAACGTACTCGGCTTTTCCGTAACCTATGTAAATACATTGGGGGCGGAGTTGGAGGATATACCGGCGCAGGAAGTGCAGGCCATAGATACGGATGAGGTATGGCAGGCGGATGATAGGATAGATTTGGTGGCTAGGCAGATAGTGGAGCATCATAATAGGAAATCCAAGGATAAGGGCTATAATGCCATATTCGCCACCGATAGCATAGAATCCCTTACGAAGTATTACGATAAGTTTAAGGAACTCGAACACGATTTGAATATAGCTAGCATATTCACCTATGAGGCCAATCCAGATTTAAGCGGAGGGAAGGTTCACCATAGGGATTCCATGGAGGAGATGATTGAGGATTATAATAGGCTATTCAATACCAACTTTTCCACCGATAACTATGAATCCTATAGGGCGGATGTGGATAAGAAGGTGAGGGAGTGCAAGATAGATATACTATTGGTGGTAAATATGTTCCTAACCGGATTTGATTCCAGAAGGCTGAACACCCTCTATGTGGATAAGAATTTAAACTACCATAATCTATTGCAGGCCTTTTCAAGGACTAATAGGCTCGATACGGATAAGAAACCCTATGGCAATATAGTATGTTTTAGGAATTTGAAGGAGGCAACGGATGAGTCCTTAAGGCTGTTTTCCCAAACCGATGATATAGATTCGGTATTGGCGAAATCCTTTGATGAATACTTAGACCTATTCAAGAAGCAGGTGGATATATTGGTGGGGATAGCGCCAGAACCGGAGCATATAGATCAGTTACAGAGCGAGGAAAAGCAGAAGGAGTTCATATTAACCTTTAGGGATTTAACCAAGACCTTGATAAGCCTCGAGAACTTCGATGAATTCGACTTTACAGAGGAAGTTATAGGGATGGATGCTCAGAAGTATCAGGATTATAGGAGCAAGTACCTATTGATAAAGGAAAACCATGAGAGGAATAAGCATGAGAAAGCCTCCATATTGGATGATATAGACTTCGCAATAGAGATAATGCACAGGGATAAGATAAATGTTGACTATATCATGAACCTTATAGGGGAAATAGATTTGGAAGACGAGGAAAAGAGGCAGGAGGATATAGATTATATATTGAAGGAGTTGGATAGGGCGGATAGCGAAAGGCTTAGGAGCAAGGTGGAGCTCATCAGGGAGTTCTTGGAGAGGGTGGTTCCCAAGCTGACCAAGGATGATTCAATAATAAGCGAGTTTACGGAATACGAACAGGAGAGAAAAGGCCGGGTAATAATGGAGACGGCGGAGGAATATAAGGTGCCGCAGGATAGGATGATGGGCCTTATACAGGAGTATGAATTCAGCGGGATAATAGATAAGGAGCAGATAACCAATACATTGACGGAGGCCAACTATTCCTTTATAGAAAACTATGAAAAGTCCCAGGAGTTGGAACGCTTTATAAGGGAAGTATCGGAAGAATACGCATAGGAGTGAGACCATGAGGCTGGAGGATATAGCGGATATAGGCCAGGGAATACCCCTCAACAGGATAAGGACAGGAAAGGGTATCAAGACCAGGGAGGAATATGTATACTCCTTTGAAAAGCAAGCCAAAATCTTGATTCCATTCGATATTGGGGAGGCGGACCAAAAGATTCCCTTGGCGGAGGAGGGTATGATATTGTTGAATCTGACCTCCTATACCGCCAAAAAGGTAATCGATGAGGATAGGGGTAAGGTGATTCCATCCAACTATATAATAATAGATATAAAGAATAATAATAGGGTGGACCCGGATTATCTGGAATGGTATATTGATAGGAGCCAAGGCTTTGCTAGGGAATTGCATAGGATAAAGCAGGGTAGTACTATACTCAGCATACCCATAAACGAGCTCAGGAGGGTGAAGCTGAATTTGCCCGATATCCAATTTCAGAGGAGGTTGGGGGCTGTAAATAGATTGAATAGAGTAAGAAATGAGCTATATATGGAGAGAAGAGAACTGATTGAAAAGCTACTATTGACAATGGAGGATGATATGTATGACTAGGAACAATAATCAGCAACAGGGGGAGTTGCATAGACAACTTTGGAATATGGCAAATGACCTGAGGGGACAGATGGATGCCAACGAGTTCAAGAACTATATACTAGGTATAATATTCTATAGATATCTTTCGGAAAAGGTGGAGGAGAGAGCGGATACCATATTGAGAAACGATGATATGACCTATAGGGAGGCTTGGGAGGTGGAGTCCATTAGGGAACCATTGACCCATTCGCTAATAGACCAGAGGGGTTATACCATAAAGCCGGAATACCTATTCTCCACCATGATAGAGGAGATAGAAAAAGGGGAATCGGGGAATTTCGATGTGGAGCTATTGATAAGGGCTATAAACGATCTGTCGGAATCCACATTGGGGCAAGATTCGCAGGAGGCATTTGAGAACCTATTCGATGATATGGACCTTTCATCTACCAAGCTGGGGAGGTCTGTAAAGGATAGATCGAGGTTGATGGCCAAGATACTCGTAAATGTGAACAAGATTCCATTTGTGCAAGATGATGTGGAGATAGATATATTGGGAGATGCCTATGAGTACCTTATAGGAAAATTTGCGGCCTCGGCGGGGAAAAAGGCAGGAGAATTCTATACACCGCAAGAGGTGAGTACCATATTGGCGAAGATAGTTACATTGGGTAAGGATGAGATACGGGATGTATATGATCCAACCTGTGGTTCTGGTTCCTTGCTATTGAGGGTAAATAGGGAAGCCAAGGTAGGAAAGTTTTATGGGCAGGAGTTAAATTCTACCACCTATAACTTGGCACGGATGAATATGCTGCTACACGAGGTTCATCATTCTAGATTCCATTTTAAGAACGATGATACCATTGAGGCACCCAAGCATATGGGCATGGAATTTGATGCAGTGGTAGCTAATCCGCCATATAGCTCCAAATGGAGTTCGGATAAGAAGTTTGAGCAGGATGAAAGGTTTTCAGGCTATGGGAGATTGGTACCTAAATCCAGAGCGGACTATGTATTTGTGCAACATATGATCCACCATCTATCGGACAGTGGAACTATGGCGGTGGTGCTACCTCATGGGGTGTTATTCAGAGGTGGAGCAGAGGAAGGCGTCAGAAAGCATTTGATAAGGGATAAGAACTATCTGGATGCGATAATAGGGTTGCCGGAGAACTTATTCTATGGAACGGGAATACCCACCACCATTTTGGTATATAAGAAATGTAGGAAAGAGGATGAGAGCATATTATTCATAGATGCATCCAAGGGGTTTGAAAAGGTAAGAAACCAGAATATATTGAGGAAAGAGGATATAGATAAGATAGTAGAAACCTATGCCAATAGGGAGGAGATAGACAAGTATTCCCACAATGCCACGTTGGAGGAAATAGAGGAAAATGATTATAATTTGAATATCCCCAGGTATGTTGATACATTTGAACCCGAACCACCGGTGGATATAGATGCGGTAAGAACGAGGATTGAGGATATAGATAAGGAATTGGCAGAGGTAGATGAGGAGATAGGTAGATATTTGAAAGAACTGGGCATATAGAGAGGGGGCAGCAACTTGGAAGAGAGATTGATGCCGGAGTTAAGGTTTCCAGAGTTTAGTGGGGAGTGGGAGCAGAGGAACCTAGGAGAAATTGTAGAATATAGGAATGGCAATGCCAATGAAAAGAATGTAGTTGCAGATGGCAAATATAATTTGATAACCCTAAATAGTATAGATATAGATGGAAATCTAAAGCAGGAGCATAGCAGGGTGGATGAGGCAGATTGGTTATTGGAGAAGCATGATATGGTGATGGTTTTAAGCGATATAGCCACGGGGGATTTTTTAGG
>JAAYRM010000131.1 GCA_012518745.1 Tissierellia bacterium | reverse complement strand
CATAGGATCCTTGGTGCAATCCATAAATGAAGAAAATCTGGCTTAAAGGTTGTGATCATATGGACATTAAGATAGATAGAGCTGAGGTGCTCAGATATCTGGGGTATAGGGACCAGATAATAGATGGGATTACGGATAATCTAATTGAGGAATCTATAATAGAGGTAAAGAATAATATCAATACCAAGAGCATATATAAGGAATTTGAGATCAATGTATTAGAAGATAAGGTTATATTTAAGGATAGTGAATTCCAATTAAAAGGGAATAGCATAGTAGAACATTTGAAGGATTCGCAGGCCTGCATACTCCTAGCTTTAACCTTAGGACATTCGATAGATAGGCTGATAAGATACTATGAGAAGATAAATATGGCCAAGACAATAATAATAGATGCCTGTGCATCCGCCACCATTGAGGGATTTGCTGAGAATATCTGTGAGGATCTGGCAAAGGAATATAAGGAAAAAGGTAAAAATTTGACCTCGAGGTTTAGTCCGGGATATGGCGATTTAAATATTGGGATACAAGGGGATTTTTTAAACCTATTAGATGCGAGTAGAAGCATTGGAATAACGGCAACATCTCATAATATATTAATCCCCAGGAAATCGATAACTGCAATAGTAGGCGTAGGCAATAATAAAGTAGATAATGATGAACTGAGATGCAAGAGCTGTAATAAATATCCTGACTGTAATTTTGTTAAAAGGGGGAAAGAGGATGGGAATTAAAGAGAAACTGAAAAATGAAATAGTATTATTTGATGGTGCCATGGGAACTATGCTACAGGATAAGGGTTTAAAACTAGGGCAATTACCCGAGCTTTTAAATATAGGGGAAGCTGAAATAGTAAGGGAAATACATAGGGATTATATAAGGGCCGGCGCAGATATAATAACTACCAATACCTTTGGTGCCAATGAAAAGAAGTTAGCTAGCAGTGGTTATACAGTGGAGGAAATAGTATATGCTGCGGCTGAAAATGCTAAATATGCAAGGGGAGATGATGATGTATATATAGCCTTGGATATTGGACCCATAGGGGAACTCCTAGAGCCGATGGGTAGTTTGAGCTTTGAAGAGGCTTATAATATATTTCAAAGACAGATTAAGCAGGGGGTAGAGAGTGGTGTAGACCTGATCATTATAGAGACGATGACCGACCTCTATGAGATCAAGGCAGCCATATTGGCTGCAAAGGAGAATTCGGATTTACCGATATGTGCTACTATGAGTTTCGAAAAGAATAGGAGAACCTTTACGGGTTGTAGCATAGAATCTATGGTTATAACATTAGAGGGCTTAGGCATAGATGCCTTGGGGATTAACTGCTCCCTAGGGCCAAAGGAAATAGGACCAATATTGGATGAAACTTTAGAACTATCGAGTATTCCCGTTATGGCCCAAGCAAATGCAGGCCTGCCCACAATAGTAGACGGAGAAACCATATATACCGTTGAGGAAGATGAGTTTAAAGACTATTATGAGGGTTTTCTGAATAAAGGTGTAAGGATTATAGGTGGGTGCTGTGGTACAGATGATAATTATATTAAGGAATTATCCAATATAAAGAAAACTGCGGAGGTTCAGGAAATCCATAGGAAAAGTATTGCTGCAGTCTGTACCCCTACTAATTTTGTGGAAATAGATGGCGTTAAGATAATAGGGGAGAGAATAAATCCAACAGGTAAGAAATTATTCAAGGAAGCATTATTAAAGAATGATATAGATTATATAATTAAGGAAGCCATATCACAGGTAGATTCAGGTGCGGATATACTAGATATCAATCTTGGACTTCCCGAAATAGATGAAGAGAAAATCATGATAAGAGTTATAAAGGAGATACAGTCCATATTGGATGTACCTTTGCAGATTGATTCAACAGACCCCAGGGTTATAGAGAGCGGATTGAGGGTATATAATGGCAAGGCGATAGTAAATTCGGTAAATGGAGAAGATGAGGTTTTAGACAGCATATTGCCTATAATAAAGAAGTATGGGGCAGCGGTGGTGGGCTTGACCCTAGATGAAAAGGGCATACCTTCCGATGCAGAAGGGCGCTTTAGGATTGCGGAGACAATAGTAAATAGAGCTGAGGAGTACGGTATATCCAAGGATGATATATATATAGATTGCCTAACCTTGACCGTAGCAGCTCAGCAAAAAGAGGTAAGGGAAACCCTGAGGGCCCTAGAGATGGTCAAAGATAGATTGAATGTAAAGACGGCATTAGGTATATCGAATATATCCTTTGGGCTTCCAAATAGGCAGCTAGTCAACAATGTGTTTTTAGGGGCAGCCCTATATGCGGGATTGGATCTACCTATTATCAATCCTGCTGATAAAGCCATGATGGATACTATATTAGCTTCGAATATGCTATGGAATAAGGATGAGGGTGGTAAGCTTTATATAAAAGGCTTTGAAACTGTAGCCGAAGAAGAGAAATTAAATATAAGAAATGATCAGGACCTCCACGATATAATAATCAGGGGCAGTAAGGATGAGGCCAAAGATATTACTGCACTCCTATTAGAAGAAGAAGATCCCTTGGATATAGTCAATAAATATATAATGCCGGCCCTAGATGAAGTGGGGGAGAGGTATGAGAAGGGAACTATCTTCTTACCTCAGTTAATTCAATCGGCGGAAACCGTCAAATCCGCCTTTGAAGTTATAAGGGAGGGGCTGAGCAAAGAAAATAAGGAGCAGATTTCAAGGGGAAAGATAATTCTTGCCACGGTAAAGGGAGATATACACGATATAGGGAAGAATATAGTTAAAGTTCTATTAGAAAACTATAATTATGAAATCCATGATCTAGGTAAAGACGTAGAAGCGGAAAGGATAATTGAAGAAGCAAAAAAGCATGATATAAAGCTAGTGGGTTTAAGTGCGTTAATGACTACAACGGTGAAGAGTATGGAAGGAACCATATCCTTATTAAAGGAATCAATACCTGATATAAAGATCATGGTGGGTGGAGCGGTATTGGATGAAGATTATTCACGGATGATAAAGGCTGATTACTACGGAAAAGATGCAAAGGAGGCTATTAAGATAGCCAGAAGTATATTGGGATAATAGTTATACAATAAATAGTTGTTTGGACATTTCCCACCAAATTCATACGAAAAAGATAGCAAGATATGATAATATACTTGCTGAAGGGGGAGGTTAAAATGAAGTATTCGATAGTAGGGGATTCATTACCTGCGGTAATTATTGAACTTGGCCCGGGAGAGACGATTGTTAGTCAAGCTGGAGGTCGTACTTGGTCGAAAGGACCGATCACAACAAAGACAACATCTGAAGGGGGAATGGGTAGGGGTATTGGACGCTTAATGTCGGGCGAAAGTCTCTTTATGAGTCGCTATACTGCCCAAGGTCAGGCGGAAATTGCATTTTCATCATCATTTCCAGGTCGCATTGTAGCAAGGGAATTGGCGGCCGGTGAAAGTATCATATGCCAGAAGACTGCATTTCTTTGCGCTTCATATGGTGTAGAATTAGCCGTGTATTTCCAGAAAAAATTGGGTGCGGGATTAATGGGTGGCGAAGGCTTTGTTATGCAACGCATTACCGGCCCGGGTATTGTATTTCTTGAAGTGGATGGGTATTGTCAGGAATATGATTTGGAACCGGGAGAGAAGATTACATGTGATACAGGCGCATTAGCTATAATGGATGAAACCTGTGAAATGGATATACAGAGGATTAAAGGGATAAAAAATATATTCTTTGGCGGTGAAGGATTATTTGATACGGTAATTACGGGGCCCGGAAAGGTATATATACAGACCATGACGGTTCAAAAACT
>JAAYRM010000130.1 GCA_012518745.1 Tissierellia bacterium | reverse complement strand
TAGCCGATACGGCCCCGGTAATCCTTATGGATTTCAGGAGCTTGAAAACATTCACCCCAGCCACCTGCGGGCCATGGGCTATATTCTCCTCCATCTCCCTCCAAGCCCTATTATCCATATAGCTCATAGCTGGACGTACGGGCTTACCATCTTTATCTACCAGTACCAGCCCTTGCATCTGGGCACAGAAGGATATCCCTTTAATATCCTCCTTGGAAATATCATTCTGAAGCAATACATCTTTAGTTGTGTTGATCATGGCATTCCACCAATCATTTGGGTCCTGCTCTGCACCGCCATCCCCAACGATATGTAGTTCATATCCCTCCATAGTGCTAGCAATCAGCCTTATACTATCGGATATCTCGAAGACACAGGTCTTCAATCCCGTGGTTCCAAAATCATAAGCGATCACATATCCATCCATCATATATCCCCCTTTTTTAGCCTGTTACAAACCAAAAGCTCCCCTTATAAACTTGAGTATCTGCTCAGCCACCAGTTCATCTGTATCGAAAACATCCTCTCCTACGAACATCTTAAAGCGCTCCTTATAATACTCACAGGCGTAGGAGAATTGTAGCAATATGAATAGATTATCTAAAAAGAATGCAAATAGCTTCGGATCTATATCCTTCTTTATAATTCCGTCCTTCTGTCCTTCTTCTGTAAGGGTTGCATATAGATTAGCGGTCACCCCTTCCATATCCGAGACTATGTTCCACACCAGTTCAGAATGACCCTCTGTGGTCATCTCGTTATAGAGCTTGGTCAGATGTATATTCTCCCTCGAATGGATCTGAATGGCTTCAATTATCCTCTCTATCTTGATAAACAGATCCCCTTCACTAGCTATTATCCCATCCAGCACCTGTTTGAGGGTTTCAACTCCCAAGTGAACAATAGCTAGATAAAGGCCCTCCTTATTCTCGAAGTACTGGTACATGGAGCCCACGCTAATCCTCGCATTCTCCGCGATGGTATTTATATTGGCACCATCATAGCCATGTTCTGCAAATTCTATAATAGCCGATTGAAATATTCTGTCCTTCTTCTCATCGGAAAGCTTATTAAAGGATTCATAAATTCTTCTTATCGTAATCACCCCATCTATGTAATTAGAAATACAATGCCTATGCTGATGGAATCGAGATAGGAGAAAGCCATGCAATAGACATTGAGTGAGTATTCACTTTTATTCTATCATACTATGGGATGTTTACAATATATTTCCATAGATTACCTCTATTTGTTGACATTAGCCCCATAAATGATATAATTTACATGAGTGAACATTCACTCAATTACATATGAGGGGGTATCTTCAATGGAAGAGAAATTTGCAATTTCAGAATATCATGATGCGGGGAAGATAACAGAACAGTTGGATAGGCTGATTGAAAAGCCCATATATAGCATAAAGCCCGAGGTGTTAAAGGAGTACGAGGAGAACTATTTCGATAAAAAATGCTCCAAATCCAAGGAGATGATAGAGGAGGCCAAGGGAATAATCCCAGGGGGAGTTCAGCACAACCTAGCCTTCAACCATCCATTTCCATTGGTATTTACAAAGGCCGAAGGCGCCTATCTATACGATATAGATGGCAATAAGTATTATGACTTTTTACAAGCGGGTGGACCCACGGTATTGGGTAGTAATCCCATAGAGGTACGGGAGAAGGTAATCGAATTACTGAATACATGTGGACCCTCCACTGGGCTATTCCACGAATACGAATATAAGATAGGCAAGAAGATATCGGATAGCATCAAAACGGTGGATAAGTTCAGAATGCTAGGTTCGGGTACCGAGGCTTGCATGGCAGCCATAAGGATTGCTCGCCTTGCTACAGGGAAGAAGAATATACTTAAGATGGGCGGGGCCTATCATGGTTGGAGCGATCAACTGGCATATGGAATACGGGTTCCTGGTTCTAAATGGACCCAAGCCGGTGGGGTGTCCAGGTATCTATTCAAGCATACCCAGGAGTTCTTCCCCAACGATCTAAGCGATCTGGAGAAGAAATTACGCCGCAATAGGTTGCGAGGAGGCACCGCAGCGGTATTTATAGAGCC
>JAAYRM010000016.1 GCA_012518745.1 Tissierellia bacterium | reverse complement strand
GGAAATTGCATATTAAACTTTTTTATAGATACAGTCCATATATAGTGCATGGATTATTTTTTGGGCACTACATGTGGTGCAACGTTGCAGTTTTGAGAACACATCTTGAATTATGCAATATCCTCATTTAATAGAAGCTTTACAGAAGTAAATATATCTCCCAGGTCTTTTGGTGGGTCTGAAAGAATCCCCATAGACCTTGCTAACGGTTTAACCGTTGATTCCCCTTCCCCTACATCCTCCTGCTCCTCTTCTACCTCCTCAGCTTCCTCAATATCCTCTTCCAAATACTCTGCATCCTCTACTGGATTGTCCGGTTCATCTACTTCATCAAATTCATCCATTTCCGCTTCAATATCTTCCGCCTCAACCTCTTCCCTTGCATAGACATAGTTCTCAATCACCGGCATAAAGACCTGAAGCAACAATGCCAATATTATAACTATACTCAATTTAAATTCAATCTTATTAAAAATCTTCAAAATATCCCCCCTACAATTTAATATAATATATACCAAAGCAAATATAAAATTCATACTTACTCAGTACTAATATTGTAATGATTCCATTCCTGAATGTCTTCTACTTTTTTGTTTTTATCTATATCATTTTTTGTTAAGTTGCAATCATACCTGACCATATCTTAAACCATGGACCCATTTATAATGCCCTCATCTATCTTATCATCACAGTTTTCTTTTTAATATAATCATCTCCGCCCCATGCACTGGTATATTGCATTCCACCTTATATCTTCCATCCAATTTTCCATGCTCAACCATTATGTCGGGATGGCCCTTACCCTGCAGGTATTCTATCTCCTCCCTACTCATATTCTCCGGGGCCCCTATATCGATCCATGCATCCAATGTAGAGCCACTTTCCCTATTTAGTTTGTAATTAGTTATCCTGTAATCCCCCGAGATATTCTCTATATTAAATTCCATCACTTTTGTATCCTTATGCTCATATATGGAATATCTATCATGATGGGATATATGCGAAACCTCGCCAGATAGGAACAAATTATCAAAATATATATAGTTATAGCCCAATATCTGAATATCATCTCCGGATCTAGTGACTATATAATCATCCCCCTGTTCTATTATCTCATCGCCCAACTTGGATAATAGTAGATAAGCATAATAGGAAGGCTTTTTCAATCCATCCTTGTTAATCAATCCAAATCCCCCATGGAAATGCGATATGCCCAATTTGTTCTCCTCAAATATATCGGTGAAAGTCCAATAGCCCAGGGATTCCACCTTCCCCATGGATTCCAATACGTTCTTGATTATATAGATTGCGGTATAGCATGTATCATGTATCAGATTACCAAATTGTGAAGATGCATTCCATTCAGTTACATGCACATCCAAATTACGGTCCAGATAGGTGTTTATCTTCTCATGTATAACCTCCATGGTATTTGAAACATGATCCATACCATAATATACCCGTCTGACCCTGGGCAGCAATTCCGATATACCTATTCCATTCTTAATTTCCATTATAGCCTTATCTATATCCTCGCTAGGAGTATATTCTGGATATATATGCACCGATAGAAAATCCAATGGCACCTTGCCATCCCTACAAAATACTAGGAATTCATCCAACCAGGAACTACCCAATATATTGCCATGGGTTATGGATGGCCCGCCTACCCTAAGCCTCCTAGATATGGATTTGATCGCCAATACGGTTGCTCTATAGAACTCAAAATATTCCTCCTGGGTTCCCGCCCAGAAGATATATCTAAGTTCCGGTTCATTCCATACCTCGAAATACCAGCTCTTCACCTCATCCATCCCATATCTATTTATACAATGCCTTATAAATTCAGTTACCAGGCTAGTCCACTGTTCCATATCCTTGGGTGGAGATATATTGCCCGCCCACCAGAATATGGTGTCATCGGATCTGCCCAATTCCGAAGGCATAAATCCGAGTTCCACAAATGGTTTAAGTCCTATGCTCAGGAGGAAATCGAACAATTCATCCACATAGGTCCAATTGTATTCCACTGTCCCCTCGGGCGAAGTATTGTAGACCATCATCTCATCATTGAAGATCCCATGAAATCGTATGTATTTAAACCCGATATCCTTCTGCATGCCTTTCAGCTGCTCCTGCCAATTAGCCCCTAAGCCCTCCCTTGCCCGTCCAAAGGTTATCAAGTTATTCCAATGGCTATGGGTTTTCTTTCCTCTAGCGGCTCTATCTATGTATATACTCTCGATCATACCCCTGTTAACGCTTATATCCTCTGGCCTATATTCATCCAATTCTATATAGGTGAATAGTTTTTCCAATCCGGTATTCCTATCCACATCCAGATAGCCCTTAACTTCCTTGGAATCGTCGAACCTAGAATAGCCATGATGTCTCTCCCTGTATTCTCCCGGGGTACAACCATAGGTATCCCTAAAGGATTGATTGAAGGAATTCATATTGGGGAAACCACATTCATAGGCTATTTCGGTAATTCCCTTCTCCGTCTTTACCAGCATCTCCAATGCATCGTTCAATCTCTTTCCCCTTAAATAGTCCTGGAATGACATCCCTAGCTTGTCCTTTATGAAATGGGAGAGGTAGTAATAGTTGAAATGTTCCCTTTCGGCAACCTCATCCAATGTTATCTTCCTATTGCTATTTCTATCTATATACCTTATTATGCGTTTCAACCTCATAAAGTCCTTATCCGTTAACTCTCCATCCTGTTCCTCGGGTATGCTATAGTCAAATTCGTTTAGCAGGTGGACCCCCAATAAGTTCATATAGCTCCTCACCTGAAGCCTATACCCCTTGGCCCTCTTATTCAGCTCCCAGGCCATCCTAGCCATATAGCGCCTTATTGTATCAAACCTTCCCTGCTCCTCTTCCGAATGCTTGAAGGATTTACAATCGAAATTGATACTGCTGAAATTGGCAAAGCAGCTATTATAGAAATTGGGATCTATCTGTGCCGCCAATAATATATTATCCTCGCCCGTCTTCTTGGTACTATGTAGTTCATTTGGGTTCACCAATATCAAATCACCTTCTTTAAGGCGATAGTCTTTACTGCCTACCCGAATATCTATACTCCCATCCAATACCAATAGAAGCTCAAGCTCATTATGCCAATGCGTTTGAAATCCATCTACTGAATGAATTATCATCTTCAGGGGCAGCCCAGCTTCCCTCCGTACTACCTCATATGTATATTCCACCCAATCACCCCGGTTTGTTTTCTATATCATCTATGTCTATTATATCCTAAATTATGACAATTTCTAGGCCAAAGGCATTATTTACCACTGAGCTGGGCAAATAAACAAAATATCTGGACAGGGTTAGATCCCCATCCAGATACTATTAGGACTTTCCATTATGAGCTTTCAACAATTTGTTCTTCCTATACTTTGCCTTTTCCTGTCTACCCTTTACATTATCATGGGCCGCGGAGAGCATCAATTTTATCCTATTCAGCTGATTGACCTCGCTTGCCCCCGGATCATAGTCTATAGCAACTATATTGGCCTGCGAATATAGGTTTCTGATAGCCTTTATTACCCCTTTTCCAGTTATATGATTCGGCAAGCAGGCAAAGGGCTGAACCAACACTATATTCTCAGCATCATCCTGAATCAATTCCAACATCTCGGCTGTGAGCAACCAACCCTCTCCATATTGATTTCCTATGGATACCAACCTTTCCGCCTCCTCCACCAACTGCTCTACGGTCAAGGGCTCGTAGAATCTATCGGATTCTCTCAACTCCTCCCTTACGGGTTTCCTATAGTATTCGATATATCTTATGGCTATATCGCTTCCTATCTTAGGCAATAGACCCTTGGATAGTTTCTCATATTTATAGGTTGCGTTATAGCTGGAATACATCAGGAAATCGGTTAAATCCGGCACTACTGCCTCCGCTCCCTCGGATTCCAATATACCCACTAAATTATTATTGGCCATGGGATGATATTTTACGAGGATCTCCCCTACAATCCCCACCCTAGGTTTGATTAAGTCCTCATCTATCTCCAACTCATCGAAATCCTTAACCATCTGCTGAACATTTTCAATATATTCCTTCCTATCACCGATGATTACCGATTCCTTGCATCTTTTAATCCAATGCTCAGCCAATAGGTTTGCTGAGCCGCATATCTTTTCATAGGGTCTAACCCTATATAATAGCCTCATTATCAGATCCCCATATAGAACGGACATTATTCCCTTTCTAGCCATCTCCAATGTATAAGTAAATCCTGGGTTGCTCTCTATCCCTTGGGTAGATACCGCAATCACCGGGATATCCTTGAAGCCTGCGCTCTCCAGGGCCCTCCTTATAAATCCTACATAGTTGGAAGCCCTGCATACCCCACCGGTCTGACTCATCAATAGGGATACATTATCCAAGTCATATTTTCCAGATTTCAACGCCACTATATATTGACCGATGGTTATTATGGAAGGATAGCATGCATCGTTATTGACATATTTCAATCCCTCATCGATAGCCTTCGGATCAGCAGCGGGCAAGAATTCCAAATTATAACCACAGCTATTGAGTGCCTCCCCCAATATTTCAAAGTGGATAGGTGCCATCTGGGGTACCAAAATGGTATGATCTTTTTTCATCTCTTTAGTGAAGGGCACCTTTTTTACGGGCTTATAGGAGCCTTCGATCTTAACCCTATCCTTGACCCTCTCTCGCAATGCCGCCTCCAAGGACCTCAATCGGATCTTAGCCGCACCCAAGTTACTTATCTCATCTATCTTTAGAACCGTATATATCTTGCCATGATCGTTCAATATCTCCTCCACCTGATCGGTGGTAACAGCATCCAAACCACAGCCAAATGAATTCAGCTGGATTAGCTCTAGATTCTCCCGGGTAGCCGTGAAGAATGCCGCCCTATATAATCTAGAATGATAGGTCCATTGATCCAATACCCTGAGGGGTCTTTCGAGATTCGCTAGATGCGCAACGGAGTCCTCGGTTAGAACTGCCATCCCAAGGGATTTAATGAGCTCGGGGATCCCATGGTTGATCGCGGGATCTATATGATAGGGTCTGCCAGCCAATACTATGCCCCTAATCCCCCGTTCCTCCATGGTGTGAAGGATTCTTTCTCCTTCCCGCCTTATATCCTCCCTATAGGCCATCAACTCATCCCAGGCGCTATTTACCGCCCTTCTCATCTCCCTATTGGGTATCTCGAATCCTTCCAGCTCATCTCTAAGTCTATTGAATAAACCCCTCCTATCATCGAAGGATACGAATGGATTCAAGAACAATAGATCCTCATCCATTACCTCATCTACGTTATGCTTTATTACCTCCGAATAACCTATTACAACGGGACAGTTGAGATGGTTATCCGCCCCATCATCCTCCCTATGCTCATAGAATATCGATGGATAGAAGATGAAGTTCACATCCTTCTCTATCAAATCCATGATATGTCCATGGGATATCTTAGCTGGATAGCATGCAGTTTCGCTAGGGATAGAGGATATACCCCTTTCATATACTTCCCTAGTGGATTCAGTAGACAATTCCACCCTAAAGCCCAGTTCAGTAAAGAAGGTATGCCAGAATGGGTAGTTCTCGTACATATTCAATACCCTCGGTATTCCCACCGTCCCCCTGATAGCCTCATCCTCCGGCAAGGGTACATAGTCAAATGTCCTATGGTATTTATATTCATATAGGTTTGGAACATCCTCGCCACTTCTCTTTATTCCAGCAGCCTTTTCACATCTATTGCCAGTCATATACCTTTCACCATCGGAGAATAGATTTATGGACAATAGACAGTTATTGCCACACCTACCGCAATTAGCTGTTCTAGTCTCATAGCTGAAATCACCCAGTCTATCCGGTCGTATTATATTGGATTCCATACCCTCCTGTTGTCTTTCCTTTGCAATTAGGGCTGCTCCCAATGCGCCCATTAACCCAGGTATATCCGGCCTAACCACCTGTCGTTCCGAAAGTAGTTCAAACGCTCTGAGGATAGCATCCCCATAGAAGGTACCCCCCTGAACCACTATATTCTCGCCTAGGTCCTTTGGATCCTTCAGTTTTATAACCTTTTCGATGGCATTCCTTATAACCGAGTAAGAAAGCCCTGCAGCTATATCGCCAACCGTAGCCCCTTCCTTTTGGGCCTGCCTCACCTTGGAATTCATGAATACGGTACAGCGGGAACCCAGGTCTACGGGATTTTCCGCCAATAGCCCTTTGTTCAAAAATTCCTCCACGGACATATCCAGCGAATGGGCAAAGGTCTCCAAGAACGAGCCGGTCCCCGAAGAACAGGCCTCATTCAGATGTATGCTATTTATAACCCCGTCCTCTATCTTCATACTCTTCATATCCTGTCCACCGATATCCAATATGAAATCCACCTCGGGCTGGAAGAAATGTGCCGCCTTGTAATGGGCCATGGTCTCCACTTCGCCCACATCTATACCCAATGCAGCCTTTATAAATTCCTCTCCATAGCCG
>JAAYRM010000129.1 GCA_012518745.1 Tissierellia bacterium | reverse complement strand
TCAAT
This sequence comes from Tissierellia bacterium, assembly GCA_012518745.1. Lineage (GTDB taxonomy): Bacteria > Bacillota > Clostridia > Tissierellales > Tepidimicrobiaceae > DUNJ01. The sequence goes on along the minus strand of JAAYRM010000129.1, from coordinate 7,396 downwards.
GGCCTTATCAGCAGAATACAATGATAGAAGCGTAAATTATGATATAGCTGTGAAATATGGAAGGTACATCCTGGAGAGATCAAAGGAAGATTTTATAAAAGATAATATAGTATTGAGCATCAATACCCCTTTTCTAGATGAGGATCAGGTGAAGGGGATGAAGGTATGCAAGATAGGTGGGATTGTTTACGACTATTATAGCATGGACCATAATGATTCCGGTGATGAAATCATATTGACATTGAAGAGGCGAAGGGAAAATGCCCTAGAAAAAGATACGGATAGATACTACCTAAGCAAGGGATATGTTACGATAACCCCAATCCATTATAATTTAACTAATTTTGATCTATTAAAAAAAGTAAAAGGTTGGCTATAGGCAATTAAATATGATATTCTATTGAGGTAAATATTTAAATCCATAAAAGGGGGCCAACAGATGAAAACATTAAAGGGAACAAGGACAGCGGAGAACCTGATGAAGTCTTTTGCGGGTGAATCACAGGCGAGAACGAGGTATACATACTATGCTTCAGAAGCCCAGAAGGAAGGATATGTGCAGATTTCCAATATATTTATGGAAACCGCTGAAAATGAAAAAGCACATGCCAAGAGATTTTTGAAATTCTTGAGTGAGAGCTTGGAAGGTGAGATGGTGGAGATAGAAGCGGAATACCCAGTGGCATTGGGCGACACCAGATCCAATCTACTGGCGGCGGCGGAAGGGGAGAATGATGAGTGGGAAAATCTTTATCCAGACTTTGCCGATATAGCGGATGAAGAGGGATTCCCAGAGATAGCCTATGTATGGAGGGAGATCGCAGAAGCCGAGGAACGCCATGAAGCTAGATTCCGAAAACTGCTAGCCAATATTGAGGCTGGTAGGGTATTTGAAAGGGATGAGGTAGTGGAGTGGAAGTGCAATAACTGCGGATATATTCATACAGGCAAGGCAGCTCCCGAATTATGTCCCGCATGTGCCCATGCACAAAAATACTTTGAATTGTTTGTAGAAACCTATTAGAAATTTTAGGCCATGGATATTAATGTCCATGGCCTTTTCTTATTGTCAGAATTAAATGATATAATAAACTCTATATAACGAATTGGGGGATTATAATAATGAATATAACGATTATCGCAGTTGGGAAGATGAAGGAAAAGTATATGGTAGAAGGATTGAAAGAATACTCAAAACGGCTATCTAGGTATTGCAACCTCAAGATATTGGAAGTAGCAGATGAGAAGACACCTGATAATTTAGGGCGGAGAGAAATGGATATTATAAGGGGAAAAGAGGGGCAAAGGATATTATCCAAGATTCCACCTAAATCATATGTAATATCCCTAGTTATAGATGGAAAGCAATTATCCTCCGAGGAGTTATCAGAAAGAATGGATCAGCTGATGATCGATGGAATAAATCATATAACCTTTATAATAGGAGGTTCGATTGGGCTCTCCCAGGAGGTAATGGATAGAAGTAATTTCAGGCTATCCTTTTCAAAGATGACCTTTCCCCATCAATTGATGAGAATGATGCTACTAGAACAGATATATAGAGGATTTAAAATTATGAGGGGGGAACCGTATCATAAGTAGGGCAAAACAATTAAAGATAATCTGAACTGGCAATTTATGTTATAATAGACATACTTAATTATTATAAAAAATGAGGGGATAAAATGTTTCAAAAACTTGATGAATTATTAGGAAAACTTAACGAATATCGGCCTCTTGCAGAAGGTGAAATTAGAAGGCTCAGAGATGAGTTTTTAATAGATTTTACCTATAACTCTAATGCAATAGAAGGTAATACCCTTACATTGCAGGAAACAGCACTTGTTTTACAGGAAGGGATTACCATAGATAAAAAACCATTGAAAGAACATCTAGAAGCAATTGGGCACAGGGAAGCATTTTTTTATATAGAAGAATTGGTTAAACAGGAAATGTCCTTGTCAGAAAATATTATAAGGGATGTTTATAGTATAGTTTTAATGGATAAGCCCCGGGAGAGGGGAAAATATAGACGTATACCGGTAACTATTTTAGGGGTAGCGCATAAACCACCTCAACCGTATCTGGTGCCAGGATTAATGGAACAATTAATCAATAAATACAATGAAGAAATGGAAGAAAAACATATTATTGAAAGGACTGCATTATTTCATCTACAATTTGAATCCATACATCCCTTCGTAGATGGCAATGGTAGGACTGGACGTTTAATTATGAATTTTGAACTTATGAAAGAAGGATATCCTCCTATTAATATCAAGTTTAAGGATAGAAAAAGATATTATAATAGTTTTGTAGATTTTCATTTAAATAAATCCAATCCCCGAATGTTAACTGAAATGATTAAGGACTACGTGGAAGAAGAGTTAACGAGTTATATTAAGATTTTGGAAGTAGCAAATAGCCCTGAAATTAACTAGCATGAGCGGATTGTTGCACAAGTAATCTACTGATATTATCTTGTTCAGGGGTTATACTAGCTTGCAAACCATTAAGTATATGGAAGTCGGTGTTGGATATGATGTATGAACAAGATTATATTATGAGGACTATAACCAATTTAATCAGGTTCCTATCAAAGATTATCTTTGGAAAGGATATCGCTGTATATGGATTGTCGAAAGGTGGAGAACATATACAAAGCGATAGATTACATAGAAAGTTATTAGCTTTATTATCTGAGGGAAAGATAAATGAAGCTGAGGATTTACTCTTTGAGAAATTTAACCCCAAGGATACTAGACAGATGATGGTAGCAATAGATTTTTACCAAAGGCTGAACAATTTAGACGATGAGTTTTTAAAAGAAAACAACTTTTCCAGAAAGGAAATTGAGGAAGGCTTAAGAGATATAGCCAGCAAAGCTGGTATAACAATATACGATATATAAAACCACAATGATAAGGATATACAGCTTAACCGCGTATATCCTTATTATCGTCTTTATCGAATAATATAGGAAAGTTTGAACATATTAATTTGGAGATGGTATGGGGAAGGCATGAAGGGCGAAGAACTAACTAAATATTTAAACAAGGAATCCAATTGGATGGAAATAAATTAAAAAGGAGTTAATCGAATGGCCGATATGAATAAACCTACAGATGCTAATAGTAAAGAAAAACAATTGGAGAAACACTACAGTGAAAATCATGGGCCGGGGAAAAAAATGACCACCACTGCTGGAATGAAGGTATCGAATAATGATTGGTCCTTAAGGGCAGGAAAGAGGGGGCCTAGGCTTTTTCAAGACTTTCACTTCTATAGAAAACAATCACAGTTCCACAGGGAACGAATTCCAGAAAAGGTGGTTCATGCGAGGGGATTTGGGGTTCACGGTGTATTTGAATCTACCAAATCGATGAAAGAATATACAAAGGCCGGTTTTTTACAGGAACCCGGGATTGAAACCCCTGTGTTTGTTAGGTTTTCAACATTTATAGGGAGTAAGGGTTCTAAGGATACAGCTATAGATTTACGTGGATTTGCAACTAAATTCTATACTGAAGAAGGAAACTATGATAATTTGGCACTCTCCTTTGCACCATTTGTTATGGCTGATGCTATGAAATTTGTTGACTTAGTCCATGCGGTCAAACCCAACCCAGTGACAGATGTTCCTCAGGCCGCTTGTGCTCATGATAATTTTTGGGACTATGTCGCCAACCAACCAGAATCTACCCATTTTGTCATGTGGTTGATGTCTGGGAGAGGACGTTCAAGAAGCTGGAGGATGATGGAGGGGTATCCGGTAAATACCTTTAGATTTATAAATGAGGAAGGAAAATCCACCTTCGTTAAATTTGTGTGGAAACCCAAACTCGGGGTGCATTCATTATTATTAGATGAAACCCTGATTATAGGAGGTGTTGATCCAGACTTCCACCGCCATGATATGATTGAGGCTATCGAGAAAAAAGCATATCCGGAATATGATTGGGGTGTGCAGATGATTCCCGAGGAAGATGAGTTCAAATATGATTTCGATATTTTAGATCCAACAAAATTATGGCCAGAGGAAGTAGTTCCTGTTGAGATTATCGGGAAGATGACCCTTAATAGATTAGTTCAAAATGCCTTTGCAGAAGAAGAGCAATCGGTCTTCGATCCTTCTAATTTGGTTCCGGGGATCAATTTTTCCAATGACCCTGTTTTACAAGGTAGGGCCTTTGCATATAGGGATACAAATTATCACAGACTTGGCACGGAGAATATTGAGGAGATACCGATTAACAATCCTATCGTAGAGACCAACTATAACAATAGGGATGGGTTTTCTAAATATAGAATTGATATTGGTGATGTTAACTACAATGATAACTCCTTAGCTGGAAATACCCCAGAGGTATCCTCAATAGAGGAAGGCGGATATGCGCATTTCCCAGAAGAGGTAGAAGGTCATTTTACGAGGGAAGTTCCTAGTGATTCCTTTACGGATTATTTCTCCCAATCAAGGCTGTTTTGGAATAGCATGTCAGGTATAGAGAAAAATCACCTTATTGAGACATTTAGCTATCATCTTGGCAAAGTGAAAGATGTATCCGTTCGCCAACAAAATGTGGATATGTTTGCAAATGTAGATAAGGAAATGGCAAGTCAAATTGCTAATAATATAGGCGTAAATCCACCAAAGAATTCAAATGTTGAAATAAATGAAACCTCGCCAGTCCTTAGCGAAGCAAACACCATTTATAGTTGTTATACACAAAAGGTAGGAATATTAATTGGCAATGGATTTGATGACGAGGAAGTAAAATCCACTTTAAATATATTGGATCAAAATGGAGCATTTTATGAAATTATAGGCGAGCAATTAGGAGCAATAACTAGCTCTAGCGGAACAAAACTTGAAGTTGAGAAAATATTTTCTACCACCCATCCAGTCCTAGTCGATTCTATCTATGTGGTCGGAGGGAATTCGAACGATCAGATAAAATTTGATAGAAACATTAGAGAATTTGTGGAAATGGCCTATAAGCATCATAAACCAATTGGCGTGGCGACTACAGGACAATCATATATTGAGGGATTCCAAAATCTAGAGGGTGTTATATTTGCTCAAGATAATCCCAACTTTGGAGAGGATTTCATATCTGCAATTACACAGCAGCGTTTCTGGAATAGGAAATAATATAAAGGTGCCTATGATTCCATAGGCACCTTTATATATTACACTGAATTAATCTGATGTATTAGAGATAGCCAGGATAAGATAGAGGATGAGGGTATTATGTCCATTTGCATTATATGGAGCAAATAATATGGTATAATGGAGCTTATATAGTATCTAAATTTGAAAGGAAGAAATAAGGTGATAGAAAGAGATTACGACAGAACCCTTCGGATTAGAACCACCGGCATAAGGGAATGGAGGGATGGTTCAACTGATTATAATCGCTGCGAATCGACTCCATATATGGCGTTGAAGGAACTGTTTAAAAGGTACAAGCTGAATGGGAATGATAGCCTAGTAGATTTCGGATGTGGAAGGGGCCGAGTAGCCTTCTATATCCATAATAATTTTAGGATACCGGTTACAGGGGTTGAAGTTCATGATACAACATTCGATGAGGTGCTCAATAATAGGGCCTCGTACATATATGGATTTCAGGATATAGAGGCCCCAATTCGATTTGAATATGGGCTTGCCGAACATTATGAGATAAGGCCAATAGATAATAAATTCTATTTTTTCAACCCGTTTTCAATCAAGATATTTAAGAGGGTTGTCAATAATATACTGGATTCCATTAAGATGGACAGGCGGACCGTTGACATTATACTCTACTATCCAATTACGGAATACAAACTATTTCTCAAAAAAAGTACGCCATTTAAATTGATAGACAGGATAAGGGTTCCAGAGGCTAACGATAATAAGGAAAAGTTCTTGATCTACCGGATAAAAGAGGAAGATATATCGTAATATCGATAAAAATTGGATTGGAGGCAGGATATGAGGTATACAAGCACAAGGGATAAACGGATATCTATCGCGGCAAGCGAGGCAATAGTAAGAGGTATATCCAGGGATGGAGGATTGTTCGTCCCGGAAGAGTTACCAAAAGTGGAAGATATAGAAAGCATGGCAGGTATGGACTATAAGGAAATAGCATATGAGATAATGCATAGGTTTCTTACGGATTTTGAACCTCAGGTGCTTATGGATTGCATAGATAAGGCCTACGACGATAAGTTCATAGAGGGGATAGTACCAGTAAGGGATATTGAGGATATATATTTCCTAGAGTTATTCCACGGGCCTACCCTAGCCTTCAAGGATATGGCATTATCAATCCTTCCATACCTATTGAGGGAAGCGATGCGGATACAAGATGTGGACAACGAGATAGTAATTCTGACTGCGACCTCGGGGGATACCGGTAAGGCCGCGTTGGAGGGCTTTGCCAATGTAAAAGGGATAAAGATAGTGGTATTCTATCCTGAGGATGGGGTTAGTGAGATTCAAAAGTTACAGATGCTAACGCAGAAGGGCGATAATACCTTTGTAATAGGGATAGAAGGGAATTTTGATGATGCACAAGATGGGGTTAAGAGGCTATTCAATGATGAGGGCTTCATCAATATGATGGATGATAATGGCTTTACACTATCATCGGCTAATTCAATAAATATCGGTAGATTGATTCCCCAAATAGTATACTATTTTTACGGCTATCTAAGATTGAGAAGTCAGGGGAGGATTGAAAAGGGCGAGAAGATCAATGTAATCGTACCGACTGGGAACTTTGGAAATATATTGGCCGCCTACTATGGGAAGCAGATGGGCATCCCGATAGATAAATTGATATCTGCTTCCAATGAGAACAATATACTCTCGGATTTCATCAATACCGGCATATATGATGCAAGAAGGGAATTGATATTGACCTCGTCCCCTTCCATGGATATCCTGGTATCTAGCAATTTGGAAAGGCTTCTATTCCATTTAAGTGGAGAAGATGCTAACCTGATAGGGGAGAAGATGGCTGAACTCTCCAAGGATGGATTCTATAAAATTGAACCCATGGATATGGGGGGCTTACATGGCTATTATTCAAAGGAGGAGGAGGTTGGAGGGGCTATAAGGCATATCTTCGATGAAAGCGGCTATCTTATGGATCCACATACCGCTGTGGCCTATAATGTATATAGAAAATATAGGTTGGAAACAGGGGATGATACCAAGACCCTGATATCGGCAACGGCCAGCCCCTTTAAATTTGGGGCCAAGGTGGCTGAGTCAATAGGTGTGGATATAGAAGGGAAGGATCAATTTACAATATTGGAGGATCTAGCATCGGCAACCAATACAGTGCTCCCTCAGGCGATCGGCGACCTAAAGGGAAGGCCTATAGTTCATAAAAACAATTGC
>JAAYRM010000015.1 GCA_012518745.1 Tissierellia bacterium | reverse complement strand
TCATAGCCAGCCATCTTTAGATAGATGTTCTTAGCCCCCATGTTTCTCAATTCTTCAATTCGCGGAACTAGATAATCCTCATCCCATAGGGGTAATCTCCCATATGTATAGAAGTTTGGACAAATGCCTTCCTCATCAGCCCCTACTATTGCAGGGTCCATTGGATCTGGAAAGACCATCATTCCCATCCGCTGTTTTTCCAACGCTTCCTCCCTGTCCTTTAACCTATTTGCTGGCTGGGTTCCCTTTGCACTCTGGCCAAATTTAAATTCGATAGCCTCGGCCCCATGCTCTCTTATTGCGTATTCAGGAAGCTTTAACATATCGTCCTCAACATTGCATTGTAATACGATTTGACCATAGCCACGATAATATTTACGGAAGGAATCTAGCATAGTGCCTAGGGCAGCAAATTCTGTAATCCTACCGTTTTCAATCTTTAAATTAGGGTCCCTAGTTCTAGCATCTTCCCCGATTACGCACATAACCCCCGCTAATGCAGCACCTCCAAAATAATCTGCCCAATTCAATTTGATTAGGGCAGGCAAGATGATCGGCATGGTCAGTTTAACGGGATTGAACCTTCCGTATTCCCTTTCCAGCTTTACATTATATATATTTGCCTCTTCATAGTTGGCATTGGCACCAGTGGCCCCAAAAACCCTGCCATTGATATTGAAATGCGATAGATCGATTGGATAATCCTTTTCAGAAGCCACCTGATTATTACCAGTAGTGGTTGGATAAACCGTTCGTGATCCCAAAACTGCTGCTAACGCAATTTCACAGGTGCCATCACATTCCTCGGTACATAGAGAACACATACCAGATTGCGGTGAGAAATGACGTGTCCTAAGATATGTATCGTTAAATGCAGATGATAATTTTGGTGAATAAGACATTGTAAATCCCCCTTGTCATAGATTTATTACACTAGGATAGGTTGCTGAAATCAGCAACCTATCCTAGCATTCCTTAATATAAGATTATCACATCTCGTTGGCATATGCCAATGTTATTTGGAGCCCCGATTCTTAAAGTCCCTATCTATCCTCTCCTTCCAATCTTCAGATAGCTTATTATTAGCACGGAATTTATATACGGCTTCGCCTATCACCTCATAGTTTAATGCCGTTCCCTCGCTATCCGAATGAAAATTGGCTGCTCTATCGCTATCTATACCAAACCTCGTTGCCGTCTCTATGGCATCTATATTGGCTCCTAGGAATAGAAATTCCCAGCCATATTTTTCTTTTTGATATTCCACCATCTTCCTCACCATGTCATAGTTATATTCCCTGCTAGCGTTTTCCATGCCATCGGTGGTTATGATGAACATGATCTTTTCCGCCCTGTCATCCCTTGCTAAATTCTTTTGTATATTGATCATATTGCTAATGCTTATTCCCATTGCATCCAATATAGCCGTAGTTCCCCTTACATAGTACTCCTTGCTGGTCATAGGGTTTATTCTTTCGAGATCCACCCTATCATGTAATAGTTCATACCTATCATCGAATAGAACTGTTGATATCAAAGCCCTCCCCTCGAGTTTCTTTTGCTTTTCTATCATCGCATTATATCCGCCTATGGTATCGTCCTCTAATCCGCCCATGGATCCACTTCTGTCCAAAATAAATATAACCTCCACTAAATCCTTTTTCATATTAACATCCTCCAATCCCTTGTATTGATTAGAGGATACCATTTTTAGATAAAATAAAGGTCGCCCCTCAGGCGACAAATGTATTGCTATACTCCTAGAAGCTTCTGATCAAAGGCGAACAATGCTTCATTTACCTCAAATATATTATAGATTTTATTTTCAATAAAATATTCTATGATTAAATCAAATTTATTGCTAGGTGAAAGGGCATATCCTGCTCTGAGCCATAGATCTTTCGTCTCATCTAAGCTTAATTCCAATGCGATGGCAAATGCAATAGCTGTGGGTTTGCTCGGTTTATAGTCTACATCATTTCGAATCTTCGAAAATAGTCTCCTATCAATATTTGCGCTCTTATAAACCTCGGAATCATTTCTACCCTGTTCATCGATAAGCCTCAGGAGCATCTCGGAAAAACTTTCATCCACATCATTCACTACATCCGCTAGATCCCTCTTATGCTTCCTTGGGGAAACCGCCTCATTGTAATAGGATATCTCCCCTACAAAATATCCTTCTTCCAATCTATAGGCTTCTCTCCTACCTGCTTTCCGAGGTGAACGCTCTTCTATATATCTATCGTCAATATATTCCTTAATAGATGAGAATAGCTTTTCGGATAGCTTGAATGCCTGCTTATCATAGACCACAAGATATACCATCATATCGTCTTCCAATAGGAATTCCCCAATTGTTGAAATGGCGGTTCCCAGCGCCCTATCCTTGGGATA
>JAAYRM010000128.1 GCA_012518745.1 Tissierellia bacterium | reverse complement strand
TTCCACCAATGCTATAGAAGTATTCTATGCCCATAATAAATTTAATCAGGGTGAAAAACTCTATATCGATGAGGCGATAGGGACTATAATTGAAAACCTAAAGGTGATAGATAGCCATATAGATAGCTATATAGATGGTTGGCAGTTGAATAGACTTGCGAAGGTGGATCTATCGGTGCTTAGAATTGCTACATATGAGATACTCTATAGGGATGATATTCCTATTCAGGTATCCATAAATGAGGCGATTGAAATAGCTAAAAAGTATAGCACGGATGAGGCCTCCGGATTTATAAATGGAATTCTGGGTAGTCTTGTAAGGGAAAGGGATCGGGATGGGTAGGTACTATGTTGGCATAGATACATCTGCGTATACGACTTCATTGGCTATTATAGATGATCGGGATACCATAATTGCAGATCTGAGGATCGGATTAACGGTTGAGGAGGGTAAAAGGGGCCTAAGACAACAGGAGGCTATATTCCAACATATGAAAAATTTACCAACCCTAGTTGGAGATATGGTAGAAGGGGTTGATGTATCAAAAATAAAGGTTGTTTCCTGTAGTAGTAGACCTAGGACCGTAGAGGGATCATATATGCCAGTATTTATGGTTGGCAGGGGACAGGCCTTAATTCTATCTAAGATACTTGGTTGTAATTACGAGGAGTTTAGCCATCAGGAGGGGCATATTGGGACTGGAATGCTCAATAGTGACCTAGGACAAAGGGATAGGTTCATAAGCCTGCATACCTCTGGGGGCACCACCGAGCTACTGATGGTCCGGAACCTCGATAAGGCTTTGAAAATTGATCTAATAGGTGGCACCCTAGATTTGAACTTTGGTCAATTAATCGATAGAATAGGGGTTAAGGTCGGGTTGCCATTCCCCTGTGGAAGGGAGATGGATAAGCTATCACAGGATGGCAATATTCTGGATTTACAAGTTCCCATTAGCATCCAAGATATCACTTGGATAAATGTATCAGGATTGGAAAATTACTTTACCGATTTAATATTCAAAGATATATATAGAATCGAGGATATATTTGCAACCTTATTTATGACAATAGCACGGATTTTATATGCTATTACCATAAAGGCCTCGGCGCAATATGATATAGGGGATGTGTTGGTCACCGGAGGGGTATCTGCCAATAGTATTATAAGGAAGTATCTGGAGTCCACTCTTAACGAGAAGGGGGTTACTACATTCTTCCCCGATATAAAATTATGTACCGATAATGGGGTAGGAATAGCATATTTAGGGAAATAGGATATGAAAATATTTTAATGGGTGATACTATGGAAATGAAACCTTTAAGTATTAGCGAGGTAAACCAATACATAAAACAGCTTTTGGTGGATGATTGGCTACTATCCAATATAATTGTAGAGGGTGAGGTCTCCAATTTCGTACACCATTATAGTGGGCATATGTATTTTACGTTGAAGGATGAAAAATCTAGGATAAGATGTGTTATGTTCAAGAGTTATAATCAGGATTTAAATATCGATCTGAGAGATGGACTGAAAATTATTGTATCCGGATATATATCCGTATATGAGAAGGATGGAAGCTATCAGCTATATGTGAGGGATATCAAAAATGAGGGCATAGGGGATCTATATCTGGCATTTGAGCAGTTGAAAGCTCGATTAGAGCGGGAGGGATTGTTTGATGCGGATAATAAAAAGGAGATTCCTTCATTCCCAAACAAGATAGGCGTGGTAACCTCGGCTACCGGAGCTGCCATCAAGGATATAATTACGGTCATCAGACGTAGATTTGGCTTGGTGGATATCCTAATATATCCGGCATTGGTACAAGGGTTACAAGCACCAGAGGATATATGTGCTGGGCTTACGTACCTAGATGAAAGAGATGATATCGATATTATAATAGTGAGTAGGGGTGGGGGATCATTTGAGGAACTATTTGCATTCAATGATGAAACCATGGCCTATACCATCTCTAGGATGAATACGCCTATTATATCTGCGGTTGGGCATGAAACCGATTTTACGATAGCTGATTTCGTTGCTGATCTAAGGGCCCCCACACCTTCTGCAGCTGCAGAATTAGCTACCCCTAGGCTAGATAATCTGAGGGAAGAACTATCCGAGCGATGTATTCGAATGAATAGGATCTATGGTTCCATTCTAGAAAATTCCAATCTAAGGCTACAACATATGCAAAGGGAACTGAATCTATATAATCCTGTAGCTAGGCTGGAAGACAAGGCCCAAAGGCAGGATGAACTATTTGAACGGCTCATCAGTTCAATGGAACGCAAATTGGGGGATAATGCCGTCGAGCTAAGGAATAATTTCAATAGGCTAAGGCATCTAGGACCAGTAGATATATTGAATAGGGGATATGGAGTTCTAATAGATGAGGATAGTATGGTAATTAGCAGTATAGATGATCTGAATATGGGCAGGGAGCTCGAGTTATTGCTTAAGGATGGTGTTGTAAAGATCAAGGTTCTTAGTATTAAAGAGGGAGAGTTTAATTATGGATAAAATGGATTTAACCTATGAAGAAGCGGTGGAGGAATTGGAACAGATATTACAGGATCTAGAAGGGGACGATCTCACCCTGAAGGAATCCATGGAAAAATTTAAACGCGGAATGTTATTATATAATTATGCAAACAAGATATTGAACAATATGACGGGCGAGATACGTCTATTGGTTGAAGAGGATGGGGGAATACGCGAAAAAGATTTTGATCTGGAGGTATAATTACATGCTATTCGGGGAAATAATCGAGGATATGAGGAAAGTAATAGACAACGGTCTTAGGGATATATTAGCATATGAGATTGGCTATCAGGATAAGATTATTGAATCAATAGGCTATAGCATATTTACAGGGGGGAAAAGGATCAGACCTATCCTTCTGCTTAAGACCTGCGAAGCGTTTAGCGGATCCTATAAGCAGGCAACCTCATTCGCATTGGCTATAGAGATGATACACACCTATTCGTTGATACATGATGATCTACCATCCATGGATGATGATGACTTTAGACGGGGAAAACCTACGAACCATAAGGTTTTCGGTGATGCAATTGCAATTCTATCTGGTGATGGGTTGCTGAATCTAGCCTTCGAAACCATGCTGGATCATACTCTAAATAATTCAACCTGCATGGACGAATATAAAAAAAACATCCGGGCAATGGACGAGGTAGCTAGACATTCTGGTATCTATGGAATGGTTGGTGGCCAGGTGGTGGATCTCCTTTCTAATGATATAGCCATGGATGAGGACACACTATTATTTATGTATAGATGCAAGACTGCAGCCCTAATTCAGGCCTCCGTAGTTGCAGGAACGATATTAGGCGGAGGCTCCGATAAGGCCATAGAGGATATGCGGCGATTTGGATTAAACCTTGGATTAGCATATCAAATAAGGGACGATATATTGGATAGGGAAGAAGATGCAAAGATGAAAAAGATTACATATTTAACCTATAATAGTGTACAGGAATCGATGGAAGTAGTCGAAAATCTAAGCGCCGAGGCGATAGGAATACTGGGATCGTATGAGGATATGGATATGGAGTTCCTGAAGGATTTAACTAAATTTTTAATCGAAAGGAAAATTTAAAAAATCTTGAATATTTATAGATATTATGCTATAATTAGTTGGAAATAGTGTGGCGCAGTATTCTAGTCAACACAACTAATC
>JAAYRM010000127.1 GCA_012518745.1 Tissierellia bacterium | reverse complement strand
CCAGAACCCGAGAGGAGGCCTCCCTAACCACTGCATATGCCTCCACCAATATATCATCTATGCTCTCGCCATTATTCAATCTATCCTTAAATTCCATGGTCTTGGATTGCAGCTCCTGATCCGATAGATTCTGCATATCTCTATCCAGAGCCTCTATGCTATCCACCATGGATTCTATTCGCTTCAACTCCCTTTCGCTATAGGAGCCAAACAATTTACCAAAGAAACCCCTCATCTGCTACCCGCCTTTCAATTTCAATCAATTGTATCCGATGTTATCGCCTCATCAAGGAATCCCTTCCCAACATTACCTCTTGTATCAATAGAAATATACCGATCCCCACCACTACATCCCCTATGCTTATCATCTTAGCTAGTGGATATGGGTCTGCAAGCACTATTATATTCCCCAATATAGGCAATTTGGTGCTATTAGCTATGGGGGTATATAGGGAGATGCCCTCTCCAGTTACCTTTTCTAATCCAGACCCATCTATCAGGGGGATTGCTTCGGATAGTATTGGAACCTTCCAATGATTTCCCCATACCGCCATAAAATTCATAAGATATCCGCCCAACAACAACTTAGATGCCCTATATCGCATATTGACCGCTATCCCAAGTAGGATTAGGATATAGGATAGGATCTGAATCTCCCTAGAATAGGATACTATCCCATTTACCATATTCATATCCATATCTCCCAGACCACTCAACAAAAATAATATATATTGAATTGCTATACCAAATATCAATATCCACATACCCCTGCGGGTTAGGGCCTTAAGCCTCCTGAGCTTGCCCCCCCGTATAATTCCAACTACTATAGAAATAATTATGGCCTCTATCAACATACGCCCATCCCTCCATCTTTATCGTCCTTCTATCAGTATAGCATATTTTATGGTCTAACTGATTTCATTATACTATAAATATATATGATATGCGTTATAGTGATTATAATAGGGTAAAGGCATGATGATCCGTTTACGATCTATCATGCCTTTACCCTATATTTTAAATATGATTAAATCATAGAATTTTATCAAAACATCCCCCGATTATTGATATTCTGGCTCTATAAGCCCATAATTTCCGTCTCTTCTCTTATAAAGAACGCCAAGGGTATCGGTTTCTGCATTCATGAATAGGAAGAAATTATGCCCTAGCAATTCCATCTGCAATATCGCCTCTTCCTCATCCATGGGTTTCATATCGAATCGCTTTGTCCTCACTATCTGTGGCCCATCATCCATCTTCTGTTCAATGGAGGGTATGTTCTCAAACCTTATGGTTTCTCCATTCTGATACCTTCTTTGGAGTTTGGTCTTATATTTTCTAATCTGTCCCTCAAGTACATCCACTGCTCTATCTATAGATGCATACATATCGTCAGAAGATTCTTCAGCTCTAAGTAGGGTTCCGGGTAGGTTTATGGTTACCTCAATGATCTCTCTGTTCTTCTCTACGCTATAATTTACGCTTGCCTCGAGCTCTTTTTTGAAATACTTCTCCAGCCTTCCTAGCTTCTTGATGGTAATATTTTTTAGCGCCTCCGTTACGTCGATATTTCTGCCAGTAAAATTTAATTTCATAAACCCCAGCTCCTTTCGTATATGAAAAGCAACTAATCTATTATATATAATATACCCATATATATAGTCTGTATAAACAAATTTCATCTATTACCCTTCCCTTGAATTTATACATATTCGATGAATATTTATTTATGAATAAATTGTCAATCCTTCTGTTCACAACTTGTGGGCAACGATATACGGTTTTTGTGGATAATGTGGATTGTTCTGTGGGTAACTGTTTGTTACTATAATTCGCTGTGGATAATATTCTTGATAAGGTCTGTATAGATATAATATTCGACCTTCTTCCCTGTTTAATATCATTTTTCTGTTATTCTTTCCATTTCATAGATATAACCTTTCTAGTTGTATCATATATGCTAACCCCAATATATGGGTATACCATGTTAATATTCCATATGAAAAAAATAGGCTGATTCGCCTATTTCTTTTCATCGATAAATATATTGTCCACAATTGGAGCATTGTATCCTCTATATGCCTCTTGACCCTTCCTTACCTTCCGTAGCTCAGCTTTGATCCCATCTAAGGTTTCCCCCATATTTCGACGGTTTTCATCGTCCAATGCCTTTATAGCTTCCAACTTGGTGGATATGCTTCCCACAACCCCTTTCAGCTTTTCGAGATTTGGATACTCGACTGGGGATAGTTCATATATATCCTCGATGCCCCCATACCCCTTTATCTCCGAAAATATGTCCATAAAGGACAGGTCTAGATCATCTATCCTGCGCATCAGGCCATCCTTTCTATCCAAGATCCTATTCAGGCCATCCATATCCCCATCTTCTATACCCTTCAGCTGCGTCCTGGTGATATCATGCATATGCTCAAGGAGTTCATATTTCTTTTCGGCTAGGTCTATCAATTCCTCTATCTGCCCCTCAATCATATCTACACCTGCCTATTCCTATATACCCTCTTCCGTACATCCTGCATAGCTTCCTTCCAGGTATCCCTCATATCGGAAAATATATCCAATGCTTCCTCTATGGGTTTTATATCCTTATCTATATTGGCAAGCACCAGGCTATCCATTACGAACTGATATAATTCTTCGAAATTATTGGATACCTCATATTCCATATTTAAGGTGGTCATAAGCTCCAATACTATATCCTGTGCCCTTATCAATGCTACATGGGCGTTCTCCAATCTATCCTG
>JAAYRM010000126.1 GCA_012518745.1 Tissierellia bacterium | reverse complement strand
TTTGGTGCAGCGGTGCTAGGGGGAATTGGAGTAATTCCAGGGGCCGTATTCGGCGGGTTCTTCCTTGGCATGACGGAAACTATGGTCAGCGCCTACGGAGGATCCATCTTTAAGGATGCAATTGCCTTTGCAATATTGATCCTAGTCCTTCTAATAAGGCCTAACGGTCTATTGGGTAGGACTACTAGGGAAAAGGTATAGGGGGTGGAAAAATGATAAAATTCAGTAGAAAACAGATCATGATCATCGGTGCATTGCTGATATTCTATGCAATAGTAAACCTTATGATCAATGCAGGCATTATAGATTCATACCTACAATTGAATATCATAGTTATCGGTATCAATATCATATTGGCTGTTAGTCTAAATCTGATTACGGGTTTTACAGGCCAATTTTCCTTGGGTCATGCTGCCTTTATGTCCATAGGAGCATATACCTCTGCAATACTAACCGCTAACTTTAGCCAACCCTTTATACTATCCATAATCCTTTCGGGGGCTATGGCAGCCATAGCGGGTATATTGATCGGGGTCCCTACCCTCAGGTTGAAGGGAGACTATCTAGCCATTGCCACCCTCGGTTTCGGTGAAATCATAAGGATTCTGGCATTGAATATAGATTATATAGGTGGGGCCATAGGATTTAATGATATCCCCCAATATACGAATTGGACTTGGACATTTGGGTTGACAGTAGCCACAATTATATTGATATATAATTTTATCAATTCCTACCATGGAAGGGCATGTGCTGCTATCAGGGAGGATGAGGTAGCTGCTGAGGTCATGGGGATCAATGCCACCTATTATAAGGTATTGGCTTTTGCAATAGGTGCATTTTTCGCCGGTATAGCAGGTGCATTGTACGCTAACTACTTCTATTTTATAAAACCAGATTCCTTCGGCTTTATGAAATCAGTCGATATATTGGTAATAGTGGTCTTTGGTGGTATGAAGAGCATCGCTGGTTCCATCGTCGGTGCCATAGCCTTAACCATAATCTCCTCGTTTTTACAGGGTATACCCGAATTGAGGATGATTATATATTCATTGATATTGTTTGGAATAATGATCTACAGACCAACTGGACTCATAGGTGATGAGAAATTGGTTATAGGCAAGAAAAAGAGGAGGTCGATTTAGATGCCAATCCTAGAAGTAAACAATCTAACAAAAAGTTTTGGTGGTATTGATGCGGTTACTGATATAAGCCTCGATATCGATGCTGGGGACATAGTTGGAATAATCGGCCCAAATGGCGCGGGCAAGACCACATTCTTCAATCTATTGACCGGCCTATATACCCCGAGCTCTGGAGAGATCGTCTATAATTTAAATAATCGAGTTACTACCCGAGACCTAAAGCCTCATAGGATGACGAGCTATGGTATCTCTAGAACCTTTCAAAATATAAGGCTTTTTCAGGATATGTCCGTAATGGATAATGTTCTGATCGGGTTCCATAGTGGATTGAGGTACGGAGTGCCCTCAGCGCTGCTCAGATTGCCCTCCTATTTCAAGAGTGAGAACAGGACCTATAAGGCGACGGATAAGCTATTGGATAGATTCAATCTGTTGGATAAGAAATATGAATCTGCAAAGAATCTTCCATATGGTGATCAGAGGAAGCTTGAAATCGCTAGAGCACTAGCTGCAAGCCCTCGTCTACTCCTTCTCGATGAACCCGCTGCGGGCATGAATCCTAGGGAGACTAGCGAGTTGATGGAACTCATTCGGTGGATTAGAAAGGAGTTTGAGCTTACGATCATCTTGATCGAGCACGATATGTCACTGGTGATGAATATATGTAAAAAGGTATTTGTCTTCGATTATGGTAATTTGATTGCGAGCGGCACACCTGATGAGGTACAGCAGGATGAAAAAGTAATCAGGGCATATCTAGGCGAGGAGGTAGAAAAATGTTAGAGCTTTCAAATATAGATGTATACTATGGAGCTATCCATGCTCTAAAAGATATGAGTTTAAAGATAGAAACGGGAGAGGTCGTTACCCTAATAGGTGCTAATGGAGCTGGTAAGAGCACAACCCTAAAGGCTATATCTGGTATACAGGAAGCCAAGGCCGGGAGCATCAAGTTCGATGGCCAAGATATAACCTCTATGAGCGCCCCCGATATAGTCAACCTCGGCATATCGCATGTCCCGGAAGGTAGGCGAGTTTTTTCTAGAATGAGCGTTATGGAAAACTTGGAGATGGGGGCCTATATAAGGAAAGATAAGACCGAGGTCAAGCGGGATTATGAAAAAGCCTTTACGCTATTCCCACGGCTTTCAGAGAGGAAAAGTCAAATGGCCGGAACCCTATCCGGTGGCGAACAGCAGATGCTCGCCATAGCTAGGGGCCTTATGTCTAAACCCAGACTATTATTGCTAGATGAACCTTCCATGGGCCTAGCCCCTATAATAGTAAATGAAATATTTTCGATCATAGAGGATATAAACAAAGAAGGTACTACCGTGTTACTCGTAGAACAAAATGCCTATATGGCCTTAAATGCTGCTAATAGAGCATATATAATCCGTAATGGATGTATAGAAATAGAAGGCGATGCCAAGGATATGCTGGAAGATGAGAGGGTTAAAACAGCCTATCTAGAAGGATAAGCTGTTTTTCATCTTCAATACTACTGGGCAATGATCGCTTCCCATTATATCCGAGTGAATCTGGGAATCATATAGATCATCCTTCAACCTATTGGATATAACAAAATAGTCTATCCTCCAGCCCACATTCCTCTCCCTGGATTTTCTCATATAGGACCACCAGCTATAAGCATCCTCCTTATCGGGATATAGGTATCTAAAGCTATCTGTGAAACCTTCTTCCAACAATTCCGTCATCTTCGATCGCTCTTCATCGGTAAACCCGGCGTTCCTTCTATTGGTGCTCGGGTTTTTTAAATCTATCTCCTTATGAGCCACATTCAGATCTCCACAGAGTATGACGGGTTTTATGGAATCCAATCCCTTTAAATACTCCCTAAAATCATCTTCCCAGACCATCCTATAATCCAATCGTGTAAGCCCCCTCTGAGAATTCGGGGTATATACATTTACCAGATAAAAATCCCTAAACTCCAGGGTTATAACCCTTCCCTCATTATCGTGTTCTTCAATTCCCAATCCATAGCTAATATCTAAGGGTTTTTCCTTGGTAAATATTGCAGTGCCAGAATATCCTTTCTTCTCCGCGTAGTTCCAATAATCATAATATCCATCTAGGTCTAAATCTATCTGACCCTCCTGTAATTTGATCTCCTGAACACAGAATATATCCGCATCTACCTCTTCGAAATACTCTAAAAAACCCTTTCTCACGCATGCTCTGAGCCCATTTACATTCCATGAAACCAGTTTCATCTAATCCCCCCATAATCCTGTAATTTAAAATGAATCCATAGCGTACATATCCTTCTTATCCATTGGAATATATAATCATCTTATATCAATATACGGCTTTAGTCCAGCCATACATATCCATCCTGCCTATGATAACTATGGATAAAATTTATTAATAATAACATTATTTGATGGGTATATGTAGTATTAAGAGGAGGGAAGCTATGGCAGGACTTTTTACCAATATTACAATCAAGGATATGGATTTAAAAAATCGTATAGTTATGGCCCCTATGTGCATGTATAGCAGTGATGAGAATGGATACGCTAATGAATGGCATTATATCCATTATGCAACCCGGGCTATAGGTGGTGTGGGTTTAATCCTACTAGAGGCTGTATCGATAGAAAAACGTGGTAGGATATCCAATAGGGATCTCGGCATATGGGATGATTCCCATATAGAGGGACTTGCCAAAATAGTGGACAGATGTAAGGAATATGGCGCCAAGGTTGGAGTGCAGCTGGGCCATGCTGGGAGAAAATCGGAGACGGAGCCAAGTCAGATAATTGCACCCAGTCCCATAGCCTTCAACGATGAATATCCTACTCCTAATGAGATGGATGAGGAGGATATCGCCGATGTAATACGCGCCTTCAGGGATGGGGCAGAACGGGCATATAGGGCTGGTTTCGATGTAATCGAAATTCATGGAGCGCATGGCTATCTGATAAATCAATTCCTATCCCCTCTTACCAATACTAGGGAGGATGGATATGGTGGAAGCCTAGAGAATAGAACCAGGTTTTTAATCGAAATCATCCGGGAGGTCAGAACGGTTTGGCCCCATGATAAACCGCTCATCATAAGGGTCTCCGCCGAGGACTATGTGGACAATGGACAACATCCGGAGGATTTAGTGGAGATACTAAACCTGGTAAAAGATGAAGGCGTGGATATTATAAATGTAAGCTCTGGGGCTGTAGTGCCTGTGAAGATAAGACCCTATCCAGGCTACCAGATCAATTTCGCCAATACGATTAGAGAGGGCGTTGGCCTACCCGTTATAGGTGGAGGACTCATTAAAGAGGCTGAAATGGCGGAGGAAATTATATGCAATGGAAGGGCGGATATGATATTTCTAGGTAGGGAGTTGCTCAGGAACCCATATTGGCCGCTAAAGGCGGCCCATGAATTAGGTTATGATATAGCCTGGCCTGAACCCTATGAAAGGGGCAGGATATGATATAGGCGATATGATATAACAAAACTACTAAGATCAAAGGAGCGATTTACATGGATAAGAAGATAAGTATTGAGTATTGTACCGGATGAGGATATCTAGAAAGAGCAGTTGCTCTGAGCAATAGGTTATTGAATGAACATCAGAATGCCCTGTCCGAGCTCGCATTGATTCCATCATCAGGTGGTGTTTTTGAAATAAGCCTTGGGGATGAGTTAGTCTTTTCCAAGAAGGAGCTAGATCGGTTTCCAGAAGACGAGGAAGTTGAGAAGATAATTAAGGAACGCCTAGGTTAGAATAATACCTGCATATTCCAAAACCCCGTCTACGAGCGTAGACGGGGTTTTAAGGTCATATTATATATTTCGTATTATATGCTTCATATTATGCTTTCATAAACATCTCTATATCATCTTCAACATTTGATATGGTACCTATCCCAAAATTCTCCACCAATACATTGGCTACATTTGGTGAAAGGAATGCTGGCAATGTTGGTCCTAGGTGGATATTCTTCACCCCTAGGTGGAGTAATGCCAACAATACTATTACAGCCTTCTGCTCATACCATGCTATATTATATGCAATTGGTAGATCATTTATATCGTTTAATTCGAATACCTCTTTCAACTTCATGGCTATTACCGCTAATGAGTATGAATCATTACATTGTCCTGCATCCAGCACTCTCGGTATTCCGCCGATGTCGCCAAGATTCAATTTATTATACTTATACTTAGCACATCCTGCGGTCAATATAACGGTATCCTTTGGAAGGGCTTCAGCAAAATCGGTATAATAGTTCCTCGATTTCATCCTTCCGTCGCAGCCTGCCATTACGAAGAACTTCTTAATGGCACCTGATTTTACAGCCTCCACTACTTTGTCAGCAAGGGCAAAAACCTGTGCATGGGCGAACCCACCAACAATTGACCCCTTTTCTATTTCAGTTGGAGCTGATAACCTCTTGGCATGCTCAATAATTTCTGAGAAATCCTTTGGTTGTTCATCTACCCTATCCGGAATATGCTTAAAGCCTGGATATCCTGAACTGCCTGTGGTATAGACCCTATCGGCATAGGATGCCTTGGGTGGCACTATACAGTTGGTTGTAAACAGTATCGCACCGTTGAACTTTTCAAATTCTTCCTTCTGCTTCCACCAGGCATTCCCATAGTTACCCACAAAATGATCATACTTCTTAAATGCGGGATAGTAATTTGCTGGTAGCATTTCGCCATGGGTATAAACATCCACCCCAGTACCCTCGGTCTGCTTCAATAGTTCTTCCATATCCTTTAGATCATGTCCAGATATTAGGATGGCTGGATTGTCCCTTACCCCTATATTGACCTCTGTTATCTCCGGATTTCCATAGGTAGAAGTATTGGCTTCATCGAGCAACGCCATTACCTTTACCCCATATTCTCCAGTTTCCAAGGTCAATGCGGTTAATTCATCCGCTGTTAATTCGTCATCCAATGTAGCTGCTAATGCCCTTCTGATAAATTTGGATATCTCAGGATCACTATATCCTAGGTTGTCCGCATGTTCCGCATAGGCAGCCATCCCCTTAAGACCATAAGTAATCAATTCCCTTAGGGAACGAACATCTTCATTTTCAGTAGCTAGGACACCTACTTCATCGCTATTTGCCTTATATACTATTTCATCCCTAGAATTTACCGTAAACGTTGAAGGATCCTTTAAATCCCCTAGGTCAGCCCCACTATCTTCTAACTTGGCCTTTAGCTCATCCCTCAGCTTAAGGGCCTCCTTGATCTTTTCAAAGAACCTTTCCTTATCGAAGTTTGCATTGGTAATGGTCATAAATAGCCCTTCCATAATGAATCTATCGGAATTCGAGATATCAATCCCTAGTTCGTCTGCTTTTGAGCCCAGCTCCGCAATGCCTTTAAGTGCATATATCATCAAATCCTGAAGATTAGCGAGATCTGCTGTCTTACCACATACCCCTACCTTCGTACATCCCTTATTTCCTACCGTTTCCTGACATTGATAACAAAACATACTCATCATCTATAGCCCCCTTGTTTTGATCACACTAAAATTTTATTATATATAGTATTATAGTGAAAGATCTATGGTATTTCCGTAACCCTTGTTACGAACCGATGGAATCTTCCACTATTAAATTGATAATCCTATCCTAATAATTCTTACCTGCGGCCATAATCCTCTCCGGATTAGATGCGGAACAGGGAGTCACCCCATAGACCATTCCACATATAGGACATTTCGTCTCGAGATGGGTCATCGTAAAATCGTTCTTACATTCCTCACATTCTATTACTACCTCCGATGGCATGGGTCTAGTATTGAAGCCCATCATCCTTATCTTATCCACTACCAATTTTCCGCTTTCAAAAACTCCTGTGCATCCATCATGCATTTTCCCATTACCTCCCCTATGTCATTAAATTGCAAAGTATTTCCAGACCTTAAATCATCCCTCAAGCCCTGAATAATAGCATCTATCTTTTCTAAATCTAGCAATATATCCTTTTCATCTTCGCTAGTCTCCATGATGTTCACAACGCCTCCATTACCGATCACTATTCTCTTATCTGCCATCAAGGCGAGCATGGGATCATGGGTTGCCATGAGTACTATCTTATCCTCGGCTACCAATATCTCCAGCGCCTTCTTCCTATCTATTCCCGCATTCTCTATCTCATCTATTAGGACTATAGGTGATGAGCTCAAAATAGCGGTATCGGCTATCATAAGGGCTCTAGATTGTCCACCACTCAACGATGTAACCGGTGTTTCTAGGTGAAACTTTTCACCCGCTAATCTATTGGCTGCGTAGATTATCTTTTCTATTATCGATTCCATATCCTCAACCATTCTACTCTTGGCGTGTAGCTCTAAGAATTCCTCTACGGTAAGATCCATGATAAAGTTCATATTTTGTGAAAGCTGAGCTACCAGGCTATTATTGGATGAAAATCTCCATCTGCTATCTGGTACCTCGCCGTTTATGAGGATCTTTCTACCCGTGGGGGTATCGCCCTGGGCCGTCCATTCGATATCGGCCAATAACCTGCTCTTACCCGAGCCCGTAGGCCCTACTATAGAGATTATCTCGGAGGTTCTAATGGTTATCCCCCCGAATGTTTCCGCGTTGCCATCCTTATCATATCCAGGCAATATGGTCAGGGAATCCACGCTCCCCTCATCATCTAGATCTAGAAATTGCTTCATCTGCTCTATATATTCCCATAAATCCCCTACCAACTTCTCCCTATCTATGGCCCAATCCTCTAGATATTCTTGATTGAAATCATCTATATATTCTTGAAAGGTCCTATCCTCGTATCCCGTGGTATCCAATTTATTTTGTTCAAAGTAATCCACTATAAATGGATACTTACCCTTCAATTGTCCTATTGTTAGCCTATTCATTTTCATCACCTAGTTCCATTTTCTTCACATTACCCATCTGATATACCTCTCCTATCCTGGTTTCACCTAGACAATAGGAGCACATGGCCGCTGGCATGGAGAACCTCAATTCCATCCCCTGAACCGTATCTATCTCCTGTCCCTCATCATACATGAGGGTACTCAATTCATAGGCTCCCTGGCCGGTCAATCCATTCACATGCATCGTTATTGCTTCTGGATTTACAGAATTGACCCTAGAGGCAAATACCTCCCTCTCCGCCTGGGATACTATATCCCCCTTTGTTATAACTATGATATCCGCAAACTTCAGCATAGGCCCTACCTTTCTAGGCGTATTTATCCCCGATAGATTGTCTATGACACAAATCCCCTTGACATCCTTTATATATGGCGAACACCTATTGCAAAGGCCGGCTGATTCGGTAATCAACATATCCAATTCCATTCTATTGCCCCATTTGACCACCTCTTCGATATTAGAGGCAAAGAAATGGTCCGGGCATAATGATCCCGAAAGACCCTTTTTGACTGGAACCCCTGCCTTTTCATAGAGAAGGTCATCATCTGTATATAGACAATCGAATTTAACCACCCCTACAGCGATATCCCTCTGTTTAAGGGCATCTATTGTCTTCAATATTATCGAGGTCTTCCCCGACGATGGAGGCCCCGAAACTATAATCAAATTCATCTCCTACCTACCCCCTAACCGCATCATAGAATATATCCTCGGATTCCCTTATCAATTGTCCTATATCATTACTATTTATATAATCCCATCCAAGCCACATAAACCTATCCTCATCCCCGAGGTGATTCTCTACATTGGGATTTGTAGATGGAAACTTGCCATTATCGGAGAGTATATCCCCCAATTCCTTGGAGAAGAAAAAGTCTACGAAGGGTTTAATCCTATCCCTATTCGCCTTCTTAGCCAATAGAAATATTGGACTGATTATAGACCCATCCCTAGGCCATATCGGCTTCAGCGGGCTATCGGGCTTTATCATATGGGTAAATATATAGGGCATTACCGTTATGGTAGGTATCTTGGAATCCCTCTTCTTAATATGAGATTTCACCATTTCAGCCGGATGCATGCTCCTCAGCATGGATTTTCCGAGTCTATATATGCCCTCCTTCCCATGATTTTTATATATATTCAATAGTATTGCATTGAATAGGTCATAATCATGGACGGGAAGGGATATGGAGTCTTCGAATTCTGGTTCCAATAGCTCCTCCCATGTCGTTGGAATCCTACGCCCTTCCAGCTCCTCTGTATTTACAACGAATACCGCTGGTACCACCCCGATTATGGAATACTGCCTTTGAGGATCCTTCAGGTCTATATAATCATTGTCGAAATCCCTATTCAACCTATCCAAACCAGACATATCTTCAAATATGCCCGCAGATTTAAATCTGCCCATCAGATTCCTATCGAAAAACAGATCGAACCCGGCGGATATAAATAGATCGGATAGGGAGTCTTCATCATCGGATTTAATTTTTTCTCTTATCCAATCCACTCCTATATGGGCCGATTTCAATTCATAATCCACCTTGAAATCAAATCTATCCTC